>JABIME010000025.1 GCA_018654125.1 Candidatus Cloacimonadota bacterium | reverse complement strand
GGAATATTGGTTTATGAAGAGATAAAATGGAAAATTGAAAAGCTAACTCTTATTGGTCAAATTTCGGTTTATCACTCGGATGTTCTGCATTATATGTATGAACATAATGTAGATGGAATTATGCAAAATTCTATTTTAAAAGGTGATGGAGCTTATTCCTATTTTGTATTTAAGTATAACATTTTCAAAGATATTGAATTACAATTCAAAGTTTCTGATCATTGGAATACAAAAGATAAGATGCGATTGTATCTTCAAGTTATTAGTAGCTTCTAGTAACTCATTAATCCTATTGGTATTCTTTTTTAACTCTCTTTTACTAAGTTGAATATTTTAACAGATTACTCATCACCTTTTTATTATTACAGTAATTCATTGCTGTTTCAACCGTAATAATACCAGCTTTATATAATCTGTATAGATCCTGCTGCATTGTAAACATTCCTTTAGATTTTCCTTCTGTAAGCATTTGGAATAACTCAGTAATATTCCCGTTCCTAATAGCAGCCTGTATTGAGTAATCTACAGAAAGTACCTCTTTAGCAAGTGTAAGTTTGTTATGTTTGTTGGGTACCAATTTTTGGGAGATTACTACTTTTAGAACATCTGCCAAACGGTAGCGAATTCGCTCCTGCTCATCCGGTGGAAATTCTGCAATTATTCTATGAATGCTATCTATTGTTGAACTTGTGTGAAGCGTAGAAAAAACTTTGTGCCCACTATCTGTAACTTCCAAAACTGTTGAGATCGTTTTTGAGTCGCGCATCTCACCCACTACTATAATGTCAGGATCCTGTCGTAACGATTCAATTGTACCTCTTTGAAAATCTTTCACATCACTTCCAACTTCGCGATGAGAAACTATGCTCTTATCAGAAGTATGAATGAACTCGATGGGGTTCCCAATAATAATAATATGAGAATTATTGTTGTGATTATTCATGTCTATTACTGCATCTAATGTTGAACTTTTGCCAGAACCGGTAATTCCTGTTATTAGGAACAAACCGGATTTCTCATGTTGAAGATCAAGCCTTTTAATAATTGGTGCAGGTATTCCAAGATTATCCATACTGAATAATTTTTGCTTTATCACACGTAAATTAACTGCCAAGTAATTTCTTTCAAAGAAGATGTTCCCACGAAAACGGTATTCTTGTTGAGTTTCATCTAATTTCACAGATAATGCAAAATCAAGATTTTTCTCTGAGATCAATAGCTTTTTTTGGTCACTAGAAAGAATACTGAGAGCAATTGTAATTGCTTCATCTTCAAAGATATCACCTGCTTCAGGATCTGGTTTTTTGTCTCCATAAACCCTATACCAGATCATACCCTTTGATCTCGGTCCTCCAAAATCCAGATCGGAAGCGTCTTTAGAGATCATCTTTGAAAGTAACCCTTTCAAGAGTGTAAACGATTCACTTCTCCAACCAGGATTATCGGACAGCGCCTTGTTTATGTGCTTTACTCTGTTGATGCCAAAAACATATTCCGGAATTGCGGCTTTTAGCTCGTGCGAGAAAGATAGACTCATCTCCTCCTCCCTTTTACAAATTATTGTTATGGAACCAGAAGTGTTCCTCTACCGTTTTTATTGCCAGGTGAACTATTATACACCTCTACAACATTATAAATTACTGCTATAAATTCTTGTGAAAATTCACCATGAAAATAGCTGTGAATTCTATTTATATATTCAACTACATCTTTTTCGTAATCTGTAAGTTCTGGATTTTCTGGGTGCAACAGGTAGGCAATAGTTTTTAACTTAAATGTAGGAATTGCCATGAAAACCATCACCGAAGTTGGATCTGTCATCTGGTTTAAAAATGTTTGTGTCCCTCGGTCAGGATTCGCATAAAGTTCTAATGAAATTTGTTTATTCAAATCAAATAATGAATCAGCCTTCTCATACATTCCAGTTAAAATTTCTAATTTCTTCATAAAATGCAAAGTGTCTGTATCAGCCAGCATTTGGTTAATCTCTTTAATTTTTCCTCTTTTAGGAAGAAATCCGCAGCCTTTTATAGCATTGTTAACTTCGAATCTGCTGTCTTCTCTTCTGTATCCATGAGTTGCCACAATAGCATTATGAGGTCCTTCTAAATTTGGCATCTCTCCTTTAATGATTCCTTCCAGAGTTCCAATTCTTTCTTTAACATTCCAAGTCATGAACATCTCAGGGAAATCAGTAAGTTCAAATTCTTGCCACTCTCCATCTACAAAAGCACTTATTATGTTATCTTCCAATTTAGAGGAATCTACACATTTTTGCACAAAAGTATTTCCATCCCAAAATGCTTCTCCATAATGTCCATCTTCTACTTCTATTTTTTCATTTGCAAATAATTGTGTACTAATAATTAATCCTAAAACTATAATAAGTTTTACTGCTTTCATTCCGCTCTCCTTTTTTATAGGTATTTCTTTAATTCTTTTCCTTTTACGCCTGCATATAATTC
>JABIME010000251.1 GCA_018654125.1 Candidatus Cloacimonadota bacterium | reverse complement strand
TCCCAACTGAAATGCAGCATTATACTAAAGATTTGCATGGCATTATTTACCACATCTGCAAAAAGGATTGGCTGGAGCAGAACATGAGAATTAAAAAAATAACGAAGAGAAAAGAGAAAAGTAGGATTTGTAAGCAGATCATCGAAGCTTTACCCAACTGGTTTGGTTTAGAATCTGCAAATATAGAATATATCGAGAACTCTGCAGATACAGAATTTTATGTAGCTTATATGTTCGAAAAAGAAGTAGGTTTCTTCTCAATAACTTCTCACTTCCCTCAAACAAGTGAAATATATGTTTGTGGAATCTTACCGGATTTTCATCGTTTGGGAATTGGAAGAAAACTCCTACGTGCTGTTGAAGATGATTTGCAAAAGAAGAAGAAGAAATTCCTAACAGTGAAAACTCTCAGCTCATCTCATCCCGATAAAGGTTATTCAAAAACAAGAGAGTTTTACAAAGCTTGTGGATTCCATCCAGTTGAGGAATTTAAAGAATTATGGAGTATAGAACATCCTTGTCTTTTTTTGGTGAAAGCATTATGAATATAGAACTTTAGCCTTTTTACAATGGAAATATTAGTATATCGAAATTTTATATTTGTTTTGGGTTTGCAGAAATAGATAATAAATTGATAACAATATCAGCCTTGATCTTAATATGTGATCTATCTTTAAGTATTTGAACACTTTAAGTGTATATTGTTTACTGTATGAACTGTAGACACAAAAGAAGTAATTGTTTACAATCTGTCCGCTGGCGGACAGAGGTGTGCTTTTGCGGACAGAATAAAAGATGTAGAAATTTAGTAACGGCAACTAAAATGGACAGTTAGCGCATTGGTACGTATATTGCAATAATAAATAGAATAAATATTAAGGAAATGAAATGAAAATTAGTGTTTGTGGTATCGCTTGTGGAAAATGCCCTAGAATGCAAAAGGGAATTTGCCCTAATGGAGAAGAAGGATGTACACCAAATTTAACAGGACCCTGTAAGATTAAGCATTGTGCAGTCGAGAAGAAGGTTAGATACTGTTTTGAATGTAAGGAATTCCCTTGTGAACTTACAAAGATTGGACCACTAAATTATGGGTATTGCCAGTATATTTCTGGCAAAAATTAAAGGAGAATAAATGGAAAGAATAACAATGATGATCATATTAGCAATTATAATAGTGATAGGTTTAATTATAGCAATCATATCGGCTAAAGCAAGAAGAAAAGAAGGTAGAAAACCAAATTTTAAAGCATTTTTCATAATAGGTATTACTTGGATCCCTATTGGAATTGCAACACAGAATTATGTATTCATGATTGCCGGATTAGCTTTTATGATTATGGGGATTATGAAAAAGAAAGAGTGGAAAGATCAACCAAAATGGGAGGACCTTTCACCAGCAGAAAAGAAAATGAAACTCGCTCTGATTATATTTTTAGCATTAATACTGATTTTAGGAGTTGTTTTTTATTTCATAGCGAGTAATTAGTAAAGTTAACTACAAACAATGATGAGGAATAAATGAAAAAAATAATATTAATAATATTTTTACTAATTTTGGCTTTATTGCTAAAAGCAAAAGCAGAAATTGAAATACCATATATGCACGATAAACCAATTATAGATGGAAAAATATCTGAAGATGAATGGGCTGAAGCAGTGTGTTGGGATGAGTTTTATCAAACTTCACCCGGAGATAATACCCAACCATCTGAAAGAACAGAAGTATACATGGCTTACGATGAAAATAATATTTATTGTATGGCAAAATGCTATTTTGAAGATATAGAAAGATTGCGCGATAATCATTGCAGTCGAGATCACATTTATACAACAGATAGATTCTATTTCTTCTTGGATACATTCCATTCTAACGATCAAGCATATTATTTTGGCTGTAATGCAAATGGAGAACAGGCAGATGGTATTGTGATTGATGAAATAGATCCATCAATAGATCTTTTCTATTATTCAGCAGGAGGTAAAACTTCCGAAGGATATTTTATAGAATTGGTATTACCTCTAGAGAGTATAAAATATAAAAGTGGAACCGATGTTACTTGGGGAGTTTTCTTCAAGCGTCACATCACGGATGGTCCCGAAGAAGTATGCGGATTTAAAGTTCCAAGAGGTGGAGGGAATTTCTATGATAATTATGGAATTCTTCGTTTTGCTGAGCTACCAAATAATGTTAACCTTAAGCTAATTCCATCTTTAACTGGGAATTACAATCAGTTTGAAGATAACTTGACCAATGAAGAAGTTACTGATTCTGATCTTCAACCTGAATTAAATGTTTTCTTTGAGCCAAACTCTAACCTAACTTTCACAGCTACTTTTAATCCGGATTTTAATATTATTGAAGCCGATGGATTGGAAGTTGATGTGAACACCAGATACCCAAGATTTTTCAGTGAGAAGAGACCTTTTTTCATCGAACAATCTAATCCGTTTAGGACAGATTTGATAATCTTCAATACTAGGAACATTGTTGATCCTTTGTGGGGAACAAAACTTTCCGGTTCAATTGGAGAAACATCAGTTTATGGTTTGATCTCTGTTGATGAAGATACTTATGGAGATAGATTTGGGCTTGCTGATACTTTAAATTCTAATGCGACATTTGCTTTCTTGAGCTTCAATAAAAAATTTCGTGGTGGAAATTCATTCTTACGTGCTGCAGGAACGTTACGACATTTCGAAAAGTACGATAATTTCCTACTAAGTTTAGATGCAAATAACAGGTTCAATGATGAAGTAGATGCAGATTTTCAATTAGTAGCAACTTCCAATGAAGTTTTAGATAGTAATGGTGATATTGAGACAAAATTGGGTTATGGCTATTCTGTAGACATGGATTATTACAATGGAACATGGTTCTTGAATTTTGAGTCTAATGGTATCACCGAGGATTATACAGCTGATCTTGGTTATATTTATGACAAGAACAGCATTTTCACAAAAGCAAAAATTGAATACCAAATTCACGGAAAAACAGATAAAGATCTTCTCCGTTATTTGGAAATTGCTTCTAAACTAAACGTTAAAACACCATGTGATTTTAGTAATATAAACTCTCATTATTTGGAAGTTATGTGTGGTGCAATGTTCAATAATAGTTTTGATTTTTGGACAGGAATAGAATTGACAATGGAGAATTACATCGGTGAAGATTATTATATGTATTATCCTTGGTTAAATTTAAATTATGAACCATTTAAACAACTAAAAATGAGTTTTTTAATTGTAGATGGAGAAAATTTGTACTTTGGTTATGATGGCGGAGAAAAAGCGGACTATTACAAATATGAAACTACTTTAAATATTCGCCCTGCAAATTTCTTCGATCTGGAATTTAAACATAGATATCATGAAACTGAAGGAAAATATATTGCCAGAACCTATGAGACAGAAGCAAAATTCCAGTTTCATAAAAATTTCTGGTTTAGGGCTATTTTACAGATCACTAATCATGATATGATCGTCTATGGAGAGAATCCCAGAAGAATAAGTTTGTACCCATTATTTACTTATAAACCAAGTTCTAAAACTGCCATTTACATTGGTGCATCCGATAATGAAGAACAAACTGAACAGATATCATCAAGAGATTTTCTGAAAGACTACAAAGACACGACTTATTTCCTAAAAGTAAGTTATACTTTTGATGTTTTATAGGAAAAAATTATGATCACAAATGATACAATTGAAACATTGATGAATCATAAATGGAAGAAGTTCTAAATAAATATGGATTTAAATTTAACAAATAGATAAATTTGGAGGAAAAATGTTATCATTCGAAAAACTAATTGAACAGGAAAATGTAAAAGCTAATAAGGCTTACATTAATTCTTTAGAAGAAATCAAAGTAATTTGGGAAGAACTAAAAGATTGCGATGATAAATATAAAAAATATTTATTTGCAATTGCAGATAAGATCCTTGTATTTGCAGAACTTGAACAAGAACTCACTGATGATTATTACAAGCAAAATGATCTTGATAATTTACAGAATACTAATCAGGAATTTTTCAACGAAGTGAAAACAGAAAATTATAGCTCCAGCTATGCAAATCCAGAATGTTGTGCAGAAACTTTTGGAGAAGAATTTGGTGCTCTTCTTTCGGCATATTATGTAAATTATAGAAATTATGTAACTTTCTCTTTTCAACACATGCAGTATTATATGCTAAGATGGAATAAGGTTTTTATTGAAGTTCATAATTTGTTTAAAAAGGGACTTCCTGTTTTTAATGAATGTAAAAATGTGATGATGGGTGAATTCAAGAAGCTGTCAAAAGAAGACACAAAATTGAATTTTGCTAAGAGTTATGGTCCTGCAACAAAAATGTACAGAGATATTGTTATGAAAGCAGATCTGTCTGATTTTAGATATCTCTATCAATATGGAAAGCACATTGGAGATAATGAACTAAAAAGCGCTGAATTTCTTAGTAGTTATCCAAATGATAAAATTAATGTTTTAGCAAAAGCAATTGCTGATGCTTTTATTCGTGGTTATGAACTTGCAAAAAAAGACCTTACACAAAAGAAAACACTTAATATTTATTATCATTTAGGTCAGGAAAAAATTGCTCGTGCAATCGCTAAATATATTGAAGAAAAAGATTTGAAAGTTCTTTT
>JABIME010000250.1 GCA_018654125.1 Candidatus Cloacimonadota bacterium | reverse complement strand
TGTATCGTGCCACGAAGTTTTTCTACAGAAACACCTTGTTTTTCTGCAACTGCAATATACATTGCAAGCAACACAGAAGCTGGTGCATTAATCGTCATGGAAGTTGAAACCTTATCAAGCGGAATTCCATCAAAAAGGATTTCCATATCTGCTAATGAATCTATCGCAACACCCACCTTGCCAACTTCTCCCTCACTCATTACATGATCACTATCATAGCCCATTTGGGTTGGGAGATCAAATGCAATGCTGAGTCCTGTTTGCCCTTTTTGTAATAGGAATTTATATCGTGCATTAGATTCTTCAGCATTACCGAATCCGGCATATTGACGCATTGTCCAAAACCTGCCCCGATACATTGTAGGTTGAACTCCACGAGTGTAAGGATATACATCTGGGAAACCGATATAATCTTCATATTTTAAATCTTTTGTGTCTTCCTCAGTATAAATTCTTTTTACAATTTTATCGGAACCTGTTAGAAAATTTTCTTTTCTCTCTGGGAATCTACTAATAGTTTTTTCTACAGATCTTTCAAAAAACATTTTCTGCTCATTAAATGTCTTTGCCATTTTTTTCTCCTGCATTTAATTCATTTTGGTCAATACGAATAGCACTATTATTATGTCAATTAGAAAAGAATCTTCAATTTTACAATTATTTGCACATTTTACAACAAGTTAAATTACAGATGAAAAAAAATGACTAATTTGTTTAAGAATGTATATAGTAAGAAAAGGCTATTTATGAATCACTAAATAACTGTTTTTCTATATTAGTAAAGGATTCAAATTTGCACCCTTTTTTATTATCTGAATATTAATAATAATTTTGATTTCTACTTTTTCCCACTTTTCAAATATGAAGCAAAAGCCAAACCTATCATTACTCCTCCAAGATGTCCTAAACCGCTTACACTTCCTATTCCTCCAACCTGTTGAATAATTACTAGAATCTGGAATAATGACCAGATAAGAAAATAAACCCATACTCTCAAACTTATTTTAATAAATCGAAAATATATCATAAATATTATTGCATTTTTCTTTTTAGGAAACATTGTTGCATAGAATGCCATAACTCCACTAACTGCAGCACTTGCTCCTACGAGTGGTATATCTTTTGATGGATCAAAGAAGCTATGAAGAAGAAGTCCCAAACCATGAGAAGCAATTAAAAGAAGTACAAATTTAATTCTGCCCAGATAGTCTTCTACATTATCACCAAATGCTAGTAAAAAATACATATTACTTATAACGTGCCACATTGAACCATGCATTATCATAGAAGTTATCATTGTTAACCCAAAATACCTAGACCATTGTGAGGGGATAAAACCTAGCTGAAATACATACTCTCTTAGCTCCCCAAAAACCATAAAGAATGTCACAAAACACATTAAAGTAAACGTCCAAGTTATGTAAGGGTAAAATTCAAAAAAAGAACCTTCCTCTTCTACAGGAAGGCCAAACAATCCTGCAATATATTCCCAAACTGTATCTGGTCTTCGAAAAAATCCCTTTTTGTTTGAATCTAACTCATTTCCTCGCTCAATCTCACGTATCTTACGATCAACGTCATCAAAAGCCCTTTGAACTTCAGGATCAATTTCTTTCATATAATTAACAGGTTCAACTCGTGGTAATTTTTCAAATTCCGTAAAATCAAACCAGAAGTGATAGCAATGAATACATATCTCAACTGCAATATCTTTAGAAACATGAGCAAAAGATTGTAAGGACATGTTTTGTCCACATGTCGGACAAATCCTACCTTTTTTGTTTTTTTCATTCTTGGCATTAATCCACATTTCATGATAAACAGTAGAATCTATTTTGCTGCGTTTTACATTTGCTGCACCAATTAATTTACTATTACAATTTGGGCAATTCTGAATTTGTCCATTCTCTGTAATCTCATTCTTAAGGTCAGTATTGCAATTTAAACATGTAGGCAAAATTTCCTCCGAATCTATAACTTAATTGCAAATGAAAAAGGATAATACAATTTGAATAAAAAAAGGGTGCACTAATTTGTGCACCCATATATAATTTAATGTTTAAATTACACCTACGCTTTTTCCGATCTTCTCAAATTTTTCCAGAGCTAAATCGAGTTGTGCTTTTGTATGAGTTGCCATGAAACTTGTACGAATAAGTGTATCATTTGGGGCTACCGCAGGTGGAACAACTGGGTTAATGAAAACACCTTCATCATCTAACTGCTTCCACATTTTAAAAGCATTCATTACACTTCCAACGTGAAGCGGGATCACAGGAGTACAGGATGTTCCAGTATCATAACCCATTGCTTTAAAATTTTTCATCATATAATGCGTATTATCCCAAAGTTGATCTATCCTTTCAGGTTCTTCTTTCATGATCTTCATTGCTTCTAAAACCGTTGCAGCGGATGCAGGAGGAAGAGAAGCACTAAAGATTAGTGATCTAGCATGATGTTTAAGGTAATGAATTACATCATGGCTTCCAGCAATAAAACCACCAACAGAAGCTAGAGATTTACTGAACGTTCCCATAATAAGTTCCACGTCATCAATGCAACCTGCTGCCATAGCAGCGCCAGCACCGGTTTTATGCAATACACCCAGGGAATGAGCTTCATCCACCATTACAGAAGCACCATGCTTCTTTGCAATTTTACAAATATTTGGGATATCGGCGATATCACCTTCCATACTAAATATACCATCAACTACTACCAAAGCACCTTTCCCAGCTACTTTTTTCTCTAAAACTGTATCGAGATGCTGCATATTGTTATGATTAAATCGTACCATTCTACCAGGAGAAAGAGCACATCCATCAAGAATTGAAGCATGATCAAATTTATCTGTTACTATGAATTCATCTTTATCTACTATTGCAGATATCGTACCAAGATTTGCCATGTAACCTGCAGCAAAAGCCAGAGAAGCTTCCTTCCCAACTAATTTTGCTAATTCAGCTTCCAATTCTATATGAATATCTAAAGTACCATTTAAGAATCTTGAACCGGCACATCCAGTTCCATACTTATCTGTCGCTTTTTTAGCTGCTTCTATAACCCTAGGATGATTTGTAAGCCCAAGATAACTGTTAGATCCCATCATCAACATTTTCTTTCCATTACAAGTTACTTCGGTATCCTGTTCGGAATCTATAATACGAAAATAGGGATAGTGTCCTAAAGCAATAATTTCTTTAGCTGCAGTAAAATTTGTTACTTTATCCAATAAACTCATCTAATACCTCTTTTATGATATTTAATGATTACAAAAACAGTATTTTGAAAGGGTGTGTCAATAAATTAAAACATACTTTAATGTTTTAGATACATTTGTGAAGTAAGAGTTATAAGTTGCTAAGAATGTTTCTATTTTAATAATAACATCTTCTTTGTAGCAATATTCTCATTTCCAGAAACCAATTTATAGAGGTAAATTCCGCTGGAAACAGGCTTGCCAATTTGATCTGTCCCATCCCAAATTATAGAAGATTGATCATTGGAAATTGAATAATGTCGAATTTTCTGTCCCTTGAGATTATAGATTTCTAGTTTTATT
>JABIME010000249.1 GCA_018654125.1 Candidatus Cloacimonadota bacterium | reverse complement strand
TATTTAGAATAAAATTAATTTTCACTTATTTACCTCCACTGTTTGCTTTACTCAATTCATTAAACAATCTTTCTGGAATAAGTGGGTATTCATCAATGAGAATTCCGGTAGCATTATGGAATGCATTCCTCACAGAAGGTGCAGGAAAGTCCATTGGTATTTCACCCAGTCCTTTAGCGATCTCACTATCTGTATGAATAAATTCAATATCCATTTCAGGAAGATCTAGAGTTGTTGGAAGAGCATAATCTGTAAAGCCGTGCATTCTTCCAAAGCCGGGTTTGTAGAAGAACTCACTTACTCCATAAGCTAAACCTTGCAAAATACCGCCTTCAGCTTGTCCCATTGCGATCTTCTCATTCACAACTTTTCCAATATCCATCACATTCCAACTTTTCGTTAACTCAATTTTATAAGTATCTGCATGGAACAAAATTTCAGTTGCACAAGCTGCCCAAGAGTAATCTTTGTAAGCGATTCCTACATTCGTATCCTCATCAAAAATAACAGATTTATCTGGAACAAAGTTTTTGCGAAATTCTTGTGGAAATTCATTCTGATGGGTTTTCACATAATCTTCAAGATTATCAAATCCGAGATCATCTTTTATCTGGAATGCAAATTTTCTTAATAGATTTCCAATAATATATATAGTTCGGGAAGCTACTGTAGGTCCGCTATTTGGCGTTTTGCTTGTATTAGGAAGCTGAACCCAGCATTTTTCGCGAGGATGCGAGATAGCCTCGAAGAACATCTGTGCTAATGTAGTGTGTGCACCTTGTCCCATATCAGTATTTGCCACGAAGATTTTAACATTTGCATCTTTATCTACAATTACTTTTACTTCCGAATCTAGAATTTTTTCACCATTTCCAGTATAACCACCACCATGGTAGCCAACAGAAATTCCAATACCTTTTTTATCTTTATGTGTTTTATTCCATTCAGCAAATTCTTTTAATTTTTTATGGTAATCTGATCTCTGAATAACTCGCTCTAAACAGTCAGAAAGATTCTCTTCCACAACTTTCTGAGTGGTTGGGAATTCATCACCTATCCTAAAGAGGTTTATCTTTCTGAATTTGTAAGGATCAATATTCATATCGTCTGCAATTCTATCTACATGAGCTTCCATTGCAGCAAATGCCTGCGGTGCACCAAAACCTCTGAAAGCACCATTAGAAGGTGTGTTGCTTCTAAACATACGTCCACGAATAAAAACGTCTGGTACCGAGTATCCGCTTATTGAATGCAAGACTCCTCGAGCCAAAACAACAGGTGATAATGTTTGATATGCTCCAGCATCAATTCTGTAATCTATTCTGCAGCGTTTAATCTTTTTTGTTGTTGGGTCAGTCCATGTTTTCAGTTCCACTCTTGATGGATGACGCTTTGTTGTGATCTGAATATCATCAGTTCGCTCTAAAATGATCTTTACCGGTTTTCCGCTTTTATAAGATAATAAAGAACTGATCCCGGCAAATAAACTTGGGAAATCTTCTTTCCCGCCAAAAGCTCCACCAATACCTTGTGGAGACTCAACAATAACTTCATCAACTGCATCTCCCATCATTGCTTCTACACCATGTTTTACAAAGAACGGGCACTGTGCAGTTATTCTAATGAACATATTATTTGCTTTTTTATCATACACAGAAATTACACCTTGGGGTTCTAAGTAAGCCTGTTCTTGGTGAGGTGTATAATAAACATTATGATGATATATCCATTCTTCTTTCGGCATCTTATTTGTTGTGTGATCGATGGTTGATTCTTTACCAAAATGATTCTCTTCGTTATCTAAACATTCTTTAATTCCAGTTATTGCAGGAAGTTCTTCATATTCAATTTTTGTTTCTTTAATAAATTTGAGGAGTAATTTCCGGTTTGGATGTGCAATGCCCATGATTACCTGACCGTAATGCATAACCTCATCATCTACCATAAATGGTTGATCACAAACAGGTTCAGGTACAATATTTTCACCCGGAATATCTTTTGGTGAAACCATTGTGAATTCAGAAAGGTTATAGTTTTTTGGGAAACTTATTT
>JABIME010000248.1 GCA_018654125.1 Candidatus Cloacimonadota bacterium | reverse complement strand
GCATCAAGTACCAAACATAATGAAGAGACAAACCTAGATTTTGATATTGATCTTGGAAAACCAATTATTTATAAAGACAAAACCGACAACCGTTCAGCTTGGGGTAACGCAATTGCCGACATAGCCTCCAAAAACGAAAATGCACCAATTGTTGTTTTAGATTGTGATCTGCAAGGCAGTGTGAAAACCAAAGAATTTGAAGCTGCTCTACCCAAGAATTTTATTCAAAGCGGCATAATGGAACATAACACAGCCGTTGTTGGAGCTGCAATGTCTAAAGAGAGATTACAGGTTTTCTTCCCTGATTTTGGCGTTTTTGGCGTTGATGAAACATTTAATCAGCACAGACTTAGCGATATTAACAAAACTAATTTGAAGATCATCACAACCCATGTTGGGCTGGATGTTGGAGAAGATGGTAAAACACATCAATGTATAGACTATTTTGGACTAATGAAAAATCTTTATAATTTTAAAACAATTATTCCTGCAGATCCAAATCAGACCGACAGAGTAATTCGTTATATTACAGGGAAATACGGAAACTTCCTCATTCCTATGGGACGTTCCAAACTAGATTTAGTCAAAAATATAAATGACGAAATATTCTTTGGAACTGATTATAAATTTGAGTATGGCAAAGCAGATAAACTTAGAGACGGAAATACCGCAGCACTTTTTGTAATGGGAACCCTCACGGGAAGAGCATTAACAGCTGCCAGAAAATTAGAGACAAAAGGAATTTCACTTCAAGTTTGGAATATATCGTGCCCTGATGATCTGGATGAAAATGCATTGAGGGAAGCCGCAAAAACAGGCACAGTTTTTACCTATGAAGATCATAATGTTAATACGGGCATTGGCAACAGTATTGCAGATAAAATGATGCAGATGGGCTTGCAGTGCAAGTTTGTTAAGTTTGGAGTGGAAAATTACGCACTATCTGGTAATAGTGATGATGTATTTAAACATTGCAAATTAGATGTGGATTCAATTGTAAAAAGAATTGACTTAATTTGTAACAATTAGGAAATTCGACTTATCAATTTAAGGAGATATTTATGAAAAATTTATTAATATTATCCATTATGATCCTCACATTATTAACGTTTGGCAATCTAACTGCTCAAACAATTGCAGTTTTACCATTTTATTCATTAGGTATTGATGAGATTTCAATTCAAACTTCTGAGAGTATTTTAAAGAATGAATTACAGAAACTTAGTCCTATTCGCATAACTCCACAAGAAAAAATAATTGCAATACTTGAAGACAGCCCTTGTACGGAAGTTACTTGTGCTGCAGCAATTGGTAAAGAAACAAATTCTGATATGGTGTTAATTACAAGTTTAAGTAAATTGGGTGAGAAAATAGTAATTCAATATAATCTTGTAGATGTGAATGCAGAGACATCAATTGTTGTAGATAATACAACATCTAAAAGTGTAGAAGATCTTGAAGTGGTTATGAAGCGTATTGCGAAAAGTGTAATTGAGCAAAAACCATTAGAGAAAACAGTAGAAGTTGGTTCTGTAATGGAAATGGAAGATGACATCCCTAAACGCAGAAATGCTCGTAAATTCTTGGGTTTATCTTTTGGATATCTGTATCCTCAAAAAGGATATGGAGGTGTTGACCATAGATCATTTGCTGCTGATCTTCGCTCTGGATATGAAGTGAAAAATATTGCCGTTGGTTTACAAATGGCTGCACATTATGGTTTTGCAGCAAATATTTATGCTTCTTATCTTTTTACTAAGACAGATTTCTGCCCTTATGTTGGTGGAGCTTTTGGATTTCATTGGGTTGCTCATTCTGACAGAAATTTGCGTGGAGATGGTTTTGAGTTTATTGCTAATGCGGGTATCAGAGCTTTTAGAACATATAACTTCCAAATAATACTAAATATTGATTATGCAATTACAGCTAATGACTTTAATGATCAAGCATTAATATTTACAATTGGCTTATTAAAATAAGAATTTGATTTTTTTATGTGGGTGACTTATAAAAGAGTCACCCATTTTTTTATTTATTTGTATCTATTTCAACATTAAATTCTACTTTTTCTATCTTCATTTCACTAATTAAATTACCTTCAATATCTGTTGAGATAGTATGAATTGGATATTTTATTCCATCTATTACTTTGTATTCGAGATATGTTCTTATAATTTGTTTATCGTTAACAGTATAGATCATTTGAGCAAGTAACTGCATTTCTATATCGATAAACAAAGTGATTTTAAAATCATCCTTTATGAGTTCAAGTTCATAACACTCTCTCTCCATGATTATTATTTTACCAGCAAATTTGATTTCATAATCTGTTTTGTTTTTCAATATTTGAATCAGATTTCTATCTAGGTTTCCACTAATTGTATCTATATATTTTTCCGGAAGGTTTTCATAATATCCTTGTGGATACTTTTGCCAGCCACTATTTTTTTCGATTATGAATTCTTTATCTTCGAATTTAATGCGCAAGTTACCCGGAAACTTTACTTCTACCAGTACAGGAAATGATAATGTACCGTATTCCATTGGTTGATTTGCTGTACCAATTGTTCGAATCGTTTTTATAAATCCTACATTCCCAATACTTTGCGTCATCTCATCAAATATTTTACTGCCCTCAAATTGTTGTTTCTCACCAAGTTTAAATTCTTCAAACTCTTCTGAAAATAATGGAATAGTAATTAGGAACATTATACAAATTATTTTAATTAATTTCATTCTGATTTAACTCCTTGATTTGGAAGATTGAGGAATTGTGTTTTTTGTCAAATACTAAAAAAGGGTGGAAAAATTTCCACCCTTTTCAATTTATACTATTATATATTATCCACTAATATTTAATTCTTCTATCAAAACTGAAGAAGCACCATTACTGCTCATATCAAATTTGAAGTTATCAGCAATAGCTTCTACTTCGCTTAACATTTGTAGGAAGTTCCCACTTACAGTAAATGGTTTGAGTGAATGAACACGTTTGCCATTTTCCCATAAAAATCCTTGTGCGCCAAGTGAGAAATCACCTGAGATCGCATTCGCACCGGAATGCATTCCCTGCAAGCTAACAACCTCAATTATCTTCTCATGCTTAGTAAAAAGATCAGATTCTTTAAACTCACCAGCTTCAATAAGAAAGTTTGAAGTATTAATACCAAGTGTTCCTTTATATCCGCGAGATCCATTACCAGTAGAAATTGCTCCGTCTTTTCTAGCTGTTATTGTATTGTGAAGATAGGATTTTAAAACACCATTTTCTATCAAAACTGTTTTTTCAGTTGGATAACCTTCACTATCGAATGCTGAAGTTGAAAAACCATTTGGATGCAGACCATCATCAACTATTGTAACTTTCTCGTTGGCAATCTTTTGCCCGATCTTACCTTTAAGTAATGACCTTCCTTCCTGAACTGATTTAGCATTAAATATTCCTGAGAAAGTAGCAAGCATTGTTGCCATCATCTCATTATTGAAAACTACTGCATACTTTCCTGATTCTGCGGGTTTTCCATTAAGCAGATCAGTACTTTTCTTAACACCTGCTTCTGCCATTTTCTTCGGATCAAACTCCCCAAAATCTCTAGAGATCAGAAAATCCATTCCCATTCTTTTGTCATCACCTTCAGCTGATAGGGCTGCAACATAAGCATAAGCATAATTTTGTGTATCTTCTTTATCTAAACCCTTACAGTTAGCAATTCTGCTGTAACTCTTTCCATCTGCATATACAGCGTAAGGAACGTTAAAAACTCGTTCATCAACTTCTTTGGCATATTTTTCCAGGTCTTTTGCAAGTTGTATTTTTTTAGTAACATCAACTTTATCTAATTCTTCTGAATATACATTAGGGGTATCACTGTTTTTCGGATAATTCTCCATGATCACAACATCATCATCTTCTGTAAATTTTGCATTTTCAATTGCTTCATCCACAATTTTCTTGAATGTTTCTGCATCGAACTTCTCTGTGTAGGCGTAACCAACTTTACCACTTTTAACAATGCGTACACCAATACCTTTTGAATCAGCATAATTGAACGATTCTACATTTTGCTCATTAATCCTAACTGAAAAAGAGTTACCTGCTGAGAGCAGAATTTCTGTTTCATCTACTTTATCTTTTGCATAATTAAATATAGTCTGGAATTCTTTAGTATACATTTCCGCTCCTCCTTTTAATTTCTTCCACCAACAATTATCTCGTCGATTTTGATTGCTGGTTGACCCACATTTGTAGGAATGCTACCACTTACTGAGCCACACATGCCCTGAGCCATTGCCATATTATCAGAGATCATACTTACTTTTAACAGAGCATCAGCTCCATTACCAATAAGTGTTGCACCTCTTACCGGTTCAGCAATTTTTCCATTTCTTATCATGTAACCTTCTCCAACTGAAAAATTAAAATCACCAGTACCCGGGCTTACAGAACCGCCACCCATTTTAGCTGCATAAACACCTTCATCTATAGAAGCGATCATTTCATCAAATTTATCATTACCATTAGCAATATAAGTATTTCTCATGCGACTTGCAGGAGCGAACCGATAAGATTGTCTTCTACCACTTCCTGTTCTTGCAAAACCTGTTTTAATGCTTCCCATTTTGTCGACCATGTATGATTTTAGGATTCCATTTTCTATCAGAACAGTTCTCTTTGTTTCCATTCCTTCATCATCGATG
>JABIME010000247.1 GCA_018654125.1 Candidatus Cloacimonadota bacterium | reverse complement strand
TGGAAACTTCAGTTTACGAAAATATCATAAACCTGTTTTAGTATATGATATTGAAGATGATAAGGTTAGATATTCGCTTTGGGAAGAGGAAATTTTAGAGAGATTCGGGCTTAAGAATGTGGACGGTTGGGATCACACAGAAAATGTAGCCTTTTGTCCGGATTGGATGCAAGGTGAAGATGATGATGATCTTGACGATATTGATCTGGATGATGATTTATAAATAAAAATTAGTTATTTACTATTGGCAGATTCATCTGAAAGATAAATAATTAGATAAACACTTTAACCGCTTTTTAAGCGGTTTTTTTTGCATGTTGTCATTCCCACAGAACCTGGAATCTATTAGTATAAATTATTTAACCTCATCCGACTTCGCTTTGCTTAGTCACCTTCTACTATCAAGACGAAGGACTTTTCATTTCTAGTTTATATTAATTCAAAAAAAAGCTCAACTCCAATATCTATCGCTTTTTCATCAGGAAGAAACTGTGGTGAATGCAGATCAGCACTGTTATTCCCAACACCTAACCAAAAGAGAAGACCTTTATACTTTTCTGTGAAGAAACCAAAATCTTCACCTGTAAAAACCTTTTCCGCTTCAATGAAATCAATGTCCAATTCAGTAACTTTCTCTTTAAGTTTTTCCAACAACATTTCATTGTTTACAACTTCTTTATAATATGCTTTGTAAATTATTTCAGCTTTAATTTTATGTTTTTCTGCAATTCTAGTTTTAACTTGTTCTATCAATTTTTTTAGTGCTTCATGATCTTCATCTGCAAATGCACGAAAAGTTCCTTCTAGTCTGCATTCGTCAGGAACTGCATTCATCACAACTCCGGCATTCATTTTTCCAAAAGAACATATCACAGGTTTACCAATTGGAAATTTCTTCTTTATTGCTTCTTCGATCTGTAAGTAAAATTCTGCTCCGGCAGTGAGAGCATTAATTCCTTTTTCTGCAAAAGCAACATGTGCACTCCTACCCTTAAACACAACTTCTATCTCTTGCGTATTGGCAAAAAATATTCCTATTTTCGAAGCAATTTCTCCCGTTTCCAATCCACCATTTACATGCAGAGCATAAGCTTCACCAACTTCAAATTTATCTAATATCCCAGTGCATAAAATACGAGTTGCGCCACCCATTCCCTCTTCGGCTGGTTGGAATAAAAAGAGAAGATTTTCTTTTAGATTTGCGTGTATAATCTTCTCTATCAATCCGATCAAGATAGTCATATGCATGTCATGTCCACAAGCATGCATTTTGCCTTTATGTTCCGATTCAAATCCGCAATTTGTATCCTCAGAAATAGGAAGCGCATCCATATCTGCTCTAAACATTTTATACTTCCCATTCCCATGAGAATATTCTATTAAAATACCTGGAAAATCGAATGTATGGGTTTTTAATCCATCAAGGTTTTCTAGTAATTGCAAAATATATTTTTGTGTTTTAACTTCTTCAAATCCAAGTTCAGGAATTTTGTGTAATTCTTTTCTAATATTTACAAGGTCAAACATTACAAATCCTTTAATTTATTTTATATTGGAATTGTAAGTATGCAGAAAATCTGTCAATTAAATCATTTACTTGACATGCAAACGGGTGCAAAATTTTCATAACTATCGTTAAATGGATGTGCCCCCGTAGCTCAGCTGGATAGAGCAGTTCCCTCCTAAGGAAAAGGTCACCTGTTCAAATCGGGTCGGGGGTACCATTATAATTAATTAACCAAATTCAAAAAATAACTTTAACTTGTTTCTTTGTAGTAATTAACACTGTATTTATCGAGAACAGATCTAAATTTTGTTAAACGTGAAAGAAAAATTTTCCAATTTTTATTATTTTTCTGCAGCCAAGCTACTTCTGCCAAAGCACTCATTCTTGGAAATGCCATGAATTCCACTTCTTTACTTGTTGGCATCCACTCCGTCCAAACATTTGCCTGAACACCAAATATTAAATGCTTATCTTTGTTGGAAATTCCTGCATGCTCGGGCTCATAATCGTGAACTTGTTTCAAGGTAGTTACGCCAAATGCTCCCTGTGAATCCTCATTCTGTTTCCAATCAAAATATAAAATAGGATTTGGGCATAAGATGGCTTTATTACCAGATGAAATTGCATTCTCTAAAGCATCTTTACCATCACCGCGCCAACACATTACAACAATATCTTTTGCCAAACCACCTTCAATTATCTCATCCCAACCAATGGGGATCTTCCCTTTTTCCATAAGGAATTTAGTGATTCTTTTAATAAAATAACTTTGTAGTTCATTTTCATCTTTCAAGTTTTCATCAACAATTCTCTTCTGACATTTCAGACATTCCTTCCATCTCGTTTTATCTGCTTCGTCTCCGCCAATATGAATGTATGGTGATGGAAAAAGTTGAATAACCTCCGAAAGAATATCTTCTAAGAATGAAAAAGTTTCTTCTTTACCTGCACAGAAAATATCGAGATTTGGCCAATATCCACCAGGAGCAACTTCCAATTTTTTCTCTCGACAGGATAACTGTGGAAAAGCCGCAAATACTTCACTTGTATGCCCCGGCATCTCAATTTCGGGAACAACTGTTATAAATCTTTCTGCAGCATATTTAATAACATCCTTGATCTCTTCTTGAGTATAAAAGCCACTATAAATCCCTTTTCCATCTTCATCTGAATCATTTCTCTCATTCCAAGAGATATGCTCCAAATTCTTTCGCCAACTACAAACTTCTGTAAGTTGAGGATATTTTTTTATTTCGATTCTCCAACCGTTATCATCGGTTAGATGCCAGTGAAAAACATTCAGTTTTTGTAAGCTTAATAGATCAATATAGCGCTTGATAAATTCTATCGGGAAGAAGTGACGACTCACATCAAGATGCATTCCCCGCCACTCAAAACGAGGTTCATCCTCGATCTCACAAAAAGGTAAGTTTGTTTCTGAAATAATTTGAAGCAAAGTAATACATCCGTAAAAAAGTCCCGCCTTTTTACTGGCAGATATTATAATACCGTTTGAATTTACAACAACTTCATAACCTTCTGAATTTGAAATTTGAGAATCTATTATTAATTTTAGATCAGCTTCTTTCTTATTTGTAAATTCTATTGTTAAATCTGTAATTTTTTGCAGTTTCTTGTTAAAAACTTCGATGATCTCTTTATGATCATCATCATGTTTTACAGTTATTGTTTTATCTAATTTATAAGAACCAATTTTTTTTAAAATCTTTATTGGTTGTGGAATTATATTCATATTTATTCTCCATAACAATTATCATCTCTATACATCTCGTATCAGAGATGATGATACATTTAAATCAAAGATACCTCTTTTGAATAATTTGGTCAATTATTAATGATAATATATTGTAAATTCATTTTCACTTGACTTTAATGTTAATTATTTTCATTTAAAATTTAAAAAATTGAAGAGGAGCAATTTTGAGGAGATATACAAATAATCCGCTAATTCGACCTACGAATATTCCTAATATTCCACCTGATATCATTGATGCAACCTCTGTTTTCAATCCTGGAGCAATTAAATTTAACGATAAAATTCTTTTGATGTTGCGTGTTCAAAATAGAGCAAGGGAAACTTTTTTCATAATGGCAGAAAGTGAAGATGGCATCAAATTTGATATTGCTGATGAAATTATTAAATGGGAAAGATTGGGAAAAGTTAAAGAAACAATTTATCATATTTATGATCCCAGAATTACAAAAGTTGAAAACGAATACTACATAATGTTTGCAATGGATATTGAGTCGGGTTGTTTTTTGGGTCTTGGCAAAACAATTGATTTTAAGAAGTTTGAATTCTTGGGAATTGTATCTAAAGAAGACAACCGAAACGGAGTACTCTTCCCAGAAAAAGTAAGTGGGAAATATTTGCGGTTGGATAGACCGAATATTAATCAGCTAACAGATGGACCGCTCACCGGTAGTGAAATTTGGTTCTCTGAATCTGATGATCTATTAGAATGGCAACCTGTTAACAAGATAATCTCGGGAAGAAATCATTATTGGGATGAACTAATTGGTGCAGGACCGCCACCTGTGAAAACAACTAAAGGTTGGCTTTGTGTTTATCATGGCATCGCAATGCATTATCAACCTATCTATCAAGCTGGTGTTATGCTTCTCGATCTTAAAGATCCGTCAAAAGTTATCTCGCGTGGAAGATTCAATATTCTAGAACCTCGAGAGCTTTATGAAACTGTGGGACAAGTGCCAAACGTGATCTTCCCAACCGGATTAATTGTGGATGATATTGATGAAAATGGATTTGCTAAAATGGATAGTGAAGTGAAATTATATTATGGTGCTGCCGATACAGTTATTGGTTTAGCAACTTCCACAATTGAAAAATTAATTGAGAAGTGTTAAAATATTTTGGAGTAAAATAATGAAGAAAAAAACTCTTTTCATATTGTTTTTGTTCCCGTTTTTACTTTTTGCATTGGAACCATACGTAGATTTTCTTCCTGAACCACATATAGAATTCCAACCTAAAAACTATATCTGCTATAAGACAGATTCCCCAATAGAAGTAGATGGGAAGATGAATGAAAAAATCTGGCAGAAAGCTGAATGGACAGATGACTTCATTGATATTGAAGGATTTACAAAACCAGCTCCACCCTTAAAAACAAATGTAAAAATGCTGTGGGATGAAAATTATTTTTACTTCTTTTGCAAAATGCAGGAACCTCATATTTGGGCAAAACTAAAAGAGCGAGATTCAGTGATTTATTATGATAATGATTTTGAAATATTCATCGATCCTGATGGAGATACACACAATTATTACGAATTTGAAATGAATGCTTTTAATACAATTTGGGATCTTTTCATATCTCAACCATATCATGAGCAGAATTGCAAAGTTCTCGATTCATGGGATATTCAAGGTGTTAAAACTGCAGTTTATATTGATGGGACATTGAATGATCCGACTGATGAGGATATTGGTTGGAATGTTGAGATAGCTTATCCGTGGAAAGTTCTGGAAGAGTGCGCCACACAATGTCCACCTCTTCAGGGTGATCAATGGCGAGTTAATTTTTCACGTGTGCAATGGGATACAAAGATAATAGATAATGATTATTCTAAACTAAGGAAACCAGAACACAATTGGGTTTGGAGTCCACAAGGCATAATTAATATGCACTACCCAGAAATGTGGGGATTTGTGCAATTCAGTGAAAAACCTGTAGGCACCAAGAAAGATAAATACCAACACAATAAAGATGAAGACATAAAATGGATACTAAGACAGATTTATTATAAACAGCGAACATATTTCATGCAAAATGAAAAATTCACAGATAACATTTCACTACTTCAACTAGATATTCCACATGAATTTCTACCAACAATATCCATAACTCCAAATTATTTTGAAGCAGTAATAAAATTTGAAAGTAAAGAATTTTATATTTCGAGTGAGGGTAAAACCTGGTTAATTGATACTGAAAGACCAATAGACCAAGAGAAAAAATGATCTTTAAAAACTCGAAAAGCATCTTGATCATCACAATTCTATTGATCATCTCATTAGGTTTATTTGCTGAAGATAAAGTTATATTAAAGGTTTTTGAGCTTCCTGACCCTAAACGAACAGATGCTTTTGCCAAAGCCGATATGGCAGTAATCAAAGCATTCAAAGAAAAATATCCCCATATCGAATTGCGTTCTTTCTCAGGCATAACTATCGAAGGAATGGACCTCGATTCCAAACCATTAATGGCTATTGCTGGTGGTGTTTCCCCAGATATTTTATACATTAATTTCCGGCAGTCTGACACTTACATTCAAAACAATTTTCTGTATCCTTTGGATGAATTTATTAACAATGAAGAAGATGATCTATTAGAAGAGAGAGTTGCAGCTCCTGTTTGGCCAGTAATCAATCGACAAAAAACCGGAGATGAAGATAAGAAGATCTGGATGCTTCCTTATGAAACATTGGTCAGGGTGATGATCTATCGTAAAGATCTGTTCTATCGAGTTGGTATAGATCCTGATGATCCACCGGAAAATTGGGATGAGCTTTATGATTATGCCAAGAGGATGACAATTCCATCTGAAGGTATTTATGGTTTGTATCTTGCATCAGGTCCGCAAGCATCATACGATTGGATAACTTATTTGTGGAGCGCCGGTGGTGATGCTGTTCTGCAAAAAGATAACGGTGACTGGTTTGCCAGCTTCAATAGCGAAGCAGGTGTAGATGCAATGGAGATGTATTTAAAGCTTATAACCACTAATTGGCTTGATGCAGATGGGGAAAAACAACGTGGATTTGTGATCAGAGAAGGTGATTACGGCAGGATGTTCAGCGATGGGAAGATCGGGATGATGATGACCTACATGAACGAGAAAACTCTGGGTGGAGAGTTAGATCCAAATCTTTATGGAGTTGCTCCTCCTCCCAAAGGTCCTACAGGAATACGCGGCTCAGAAATAAACTGCAGAATGATGGGGATCTTCTCGGGTGCTGGTGAATCTAACAATGGTGGTATTGGTGATCGTGATCCGCAAAAAGTGAGAGAAGCAGCCTGGAATTATATAAAGTTCTACGATAGTGAAGAAGCACGAAAGATCCGTTTGAGAGTAATGATCGATGCAGGTTTTGGTAAAATGCAGAATCCACTTTACTTAAAAAAATATGGTTATGAAGAATATCTAAAATATACTCCTACAGGTTGGCTAAATACTTTTGAAGAAGCTGTTGAGAATGGAAAACCAGAGCCCTACGGAAGCAACTGTCAAAAAATCTATGAATACATGACCTACCCAATAGATAACTGTATTTCATTGGAGGAATCCAATGCTTTGGGTGCAACTACAGATGAAAAGCGAATAAAGATTAGAGAGATCCTAGACGGAGCTGCCAAACGAACAAATGAAAAAATGATCGGTAAGGTAAGTATTAAAGAGAGAACTCGCAGAAATCGGATTGCTTCTGTTGTGGCTTTTTTTGTTTTTACCATCTTTCTGTTTGCACTATATAAAGTTTGGAAAATATTCACTCCTAACATCAAATATCAGCAGAAAATCCAGCAGAAGAAAAAGTACTACTTCGCTTATTTAATGCTTGTTCCTGCTCTCGCGTCCATTATCATGTGGAAATATGTTCCAATGTTCATGGGTTCTATAATGGCATTTCAAGATTATAATATTGTTGGTGCGTCACATTTTAATGGAATCCAGAATTTTGCAGATGTGCTTTTCGACCCGGTATGGTGGGCGGCACTGGGCAAAACACTTTATTATATGACCCTATCTCTAAGTCTCGGTTTTGTTCCACCAATAATTTTAGCAATTCTTTTACAAGAAGTATCACATGGAAAACTTATTTATCGTGTCATCTACTATTTACCTGCTGTTATAAGCGGAGTTATTGTAATCTATTTATGGAAACTATTGTACGATCCGTCGGATGCAGGAGGTTTAAATCAAATACTGCTCTGGTTCGGATTAGATAAAAGCCGTTGGATCCGTGATGAAGGACTTGCGATGCTGTGTGTAATTTTGCCGACAATTTGGGCAGGAGTAGGTCCGGGATGTCTTATCTATCTGGCAGCACTTAAGGGAATTCCAAATGAAAATTATGAAGCTGCTGATATTGATGGCGCAAACTTCTTTCATAAGATCAGACATATTGTTGTTCCAAGTTTAAAAGCTCTTATAACAATACAGTTTATTGCTGCTTTTATTGCTTCGGCTCAGCAGAGCGGATTTATTTTGGTTATGACTTTTGGAGGACCTAACGAAGCAACAAAGGTTGCTGATCTACTGATCTTTGAAAAAGCATATTTATATTTAAAGTTTGGAATTGCCACAACAATGGCATGGATGCTGGGAATGATGTTGATGGGATTTACAGTATTTCAATTGAGAAAATTATCTAAAATGGAATTTAAAACAACAGGAGCAAAATAAATGGTAAATTGTAAATGATAAATTGTGAGTGAACTAATTATGAAAGAAAACATTATTAGAGATAAAAGTTTCGCTTTCGCATTACGAATTGTGAAAATGTACAAATACTTAACCTTAGAGAAAAAAGAGTATGTATTAAGTAAACAATTGTTAAGAAGCGGAACTGCTATAGGTGCGTTAATTAGGGAAGCAGAGCATGCTGAAAGCAAAGCTGATTTTATTCATAAGTTGGCAATTGCTCAAAAAGAAGCAAATGAAACAGATTACTGGATCGATCTTCTGTTTCAATCTGAATATTTAAAAGAAAAAGAATATTTATCAATTAATTCAGATATCAAAGAATTAAACAAAATACTAGCATCTATAATTATTAGCAGTAAGAACAATTTATGAATTGAAAATGGATATGACTTTAATTTATAATTTACAATTCATAATTCATAATTTAGAACGCGGAGCGTATTAATGCCAATAATAGGAAAAGTTGGAAGGAAATCATTAAAGCTTAGATCGCTGAATATCTCGATACATCTCTTGCTTTTAATTGGTGCACTCACGATGATCTATCCATTTATGGTGATGGTTTCATCCTCTTTTAAGAGCAATGTTGATGCAAAGAAATTCAGTGTTGTTCCACAATATTTTTTTGATGATGAGATGTTGTACCGTAAATTTATTGAATCAAGAATGAATGAAGAATCAAATCTACTTATCCAACAATATAAAAATAGATCTCAGGGTTTTGAATTCCTGAAATTTCCACAAAACTATTCAAGTAATATATTCAGTGATTGGCAGGAATTCCTGCTAGAAAATAAAGATGAGCATACGGCATTTGATTATTATATTTCAGAACAATTTGGACGAGGTGTTTATCCGCGTAATGAACGAATATTCCGTAATTTGATGAAAGATGAAAGCGGAAATGAATTGAAAAAGTTCAACAAAGAATTTGGAACTTCAGTGCTTACATGGGATGAAGTAAGAATTGAAGAACGAGAGTTGTTAAGTCGAAATTTCACAGCTAACTATTCAGGTTTTTTGGGAAGATATAACGATTTCCGATTAGAGCTTCCAACTCAAGATCGTGTTTATGCCAGCCTTGATGGTCACTTTATCACTAATGAATTGAATCCTGTTTACCGAGGAAAATTAGAAGAGATGAACGCAGCTTTGGGAACTGATTATAGTTCGTGGAATAATGTGATCTTGTCGCAAAAAATCCCTGATAGTCCAATGCGAAAACACTGGATTAATTATGTAAAAAACATTCTTAATATTCAGCATATCAGAGTAGATGTACAAGCTGAAGAGATGTATGTAAATTTCCTACAAAATAAATATGAACGTATTTCATTATTGAATTCAACTTATAAAACAAATTTCTTAAATTTTTCTGATATTGAACTTTTGCAGGATATTCCAACTTCAGGTGCAATTTTAGTGGATTGGGCTTTCTTTATCGAGAATATTGTTCCTGCA
Organism: Candidatus Cloacimonadota bacterium; assembly: GCA_018654125.1. The sequence continues at coordinate 3,454 of JABIME010000247.1, read as the reverse complement.
AAATTCCTCTATGTAAAGAGTGTAGAATTTGATTATCGCAACTGGCTGAAAGAGAAATACAAATACATCAACAATCTCAATGAAAATTACAGCAAAGGCTATTCTGATTTTTCTGAGTTAACATTAACTGAGAATATTCCTGAGTATAATCTTAAATTAAAAAATGACTGGTTGATATTTGTTAGAGATTATTCAGATAACTCTTCTAAAGGTTTATTGATGACAAGTCAGAAAGAGTTTCTAGATCATATGAGAAAAAAATTCCCAGATAAAAACGGTAATTTGAACTTATATGAATTTAACCGAAAGTACGGAACAGATTTTAAATTGGAATTGAATGTTTATCCAGCAAAGAAGATTCCTGAAGACATTGAGTACAAGAAAGATTGGCTAAATTTTGTTCAGAATGAGGTCAGCGGGAAATTCCTAATAATTGATGCAGAGGTTGCAAATTCGAACTGGCAGAATTTCCTAACAGATAAATATAGCTCGATTGAACAATTGAATAAAGAATACAGTTTAATTTATAATAATTTTGAAAGTATTGGCATTGATCATATAGCTTTTGATCATAGCGTCTTCGTAGAACATCAAAAAAGAATTTTCTGGGAATTCACTAAAAGGAATTACATCATGGTGCTTGATGTAATGTTGTATAACGGACGCGCAATTGTAAATACACTTATCTACTGTTTACTGGCAATAATAACAGCACTTATTGTAAATCCGCTGGCAGCTTATGCAATGAGCAGATTCAAACTTAAGGCATCATATAAAATAATCTTGATTCTAATGCTTACAATGGCTTTTCCACCTATGGTAATGGGAATTCCAAACTTTCTGCTTCTTAAGAAATTCAACATGCTAAATACATTCTTCGCACTTATTTTACCAGCAGCAGCAGATGGATACTTCATCTTCCTACTAAAGGGATTTTTCGATTCTCTGCCACAAGAACTTTTTGAAAGTGCAACAATTGATGGAGCAGGTGAAGTACGGATCTTCTGGAAGATTGCAATGAACCTTTCAAAACCGATAATGGCAGTTATTGCACTTGGTGCTTTTAATGCTGCATACCGTAATTTCATGTTCGCTTTCATTGTGTGTCAGGATCAGGATATGTGGACGATGATGGTGCATATTTATCAGCTTATGCAGCGCAGTTGTGCAGGTGTAGGATTTGCCGCACTGGTAATCGCAGCGATTCCTACTTTTGCTGTATTTGTGTTCTTCCAGAACATTATTATTAAAGGAATTGTAGTACCTACGGAGAAGTAAGCATTTAATCTTCTTGTTTTGATTATCTATTTTGCTTCTTTATTAACCAGTGGTATCAACATTAATATTGGTATTGTACCAACTAGATAAATTCCAGCAGTTATAAAAAAACATCGCTGAAAATTATTATCTCCGATCAGAAATCCACCAATTACAGCTGAAGCATTCCAAAAGAGACCCCAAGCCACTGTTTCTACAGAATTCCATTTGCCACGATTCTTTTTGGGAATTATGTCCATCAAAATAGAACGACTGAGAGGATGGGCTGCATTCATTAAAGATCCACGCATTACAAAAAGCGGTATTAATAAAATGACGGCAGGATAAAATCCAATAGCGATAAGGCAGATCGTAGCTAAGAATTTCACAACGAAAATCATTTCCACTCTCCCTTTTTTAACTGAAAAACGTTGAATTAATATTCCTAATATTCCTGTAAAAATAGCAGTAGAACCCATTATCATTTGAACAGATATTGGTTGCATCTGGTAAATTGAGCGAAAGAAAACCGGGAAAAACTTGATACTCATCCCAGCTCCCATTCCAACAATTATATCTGAAATTACTAGTAAGATGGGTACTCGTTTTGCCTTTTTGGAAAGTATTGGTTTTTCTCCTGTTTCACTATTTTCTTGATGCAGCAATGCTTCACTTTCTGATCCCATTGAACGGTCATCACGGAAAAAGAAGAGGGTAAAAGTAGAAATAAGTGAGATGATAATACCGATCAACATAACCGATTTCAAAATCGAAATATCCCATACATCACCCAAAATAAGAAACAGAAAAACATTCAAAAATGGACCTGAAGCCATAGCAATTTGTCTTACTAAATGTTGCTTAGCATAAATTCCTGATCTATTACCCGATGGTAGTGAATCTGCTAAGATTGATTCGAAAGCAGGTCGTGCTAAACCTTGAAAAGCTCCCCACAACAACATGGCTACAAGAATTACAAAGATACTGTTTGCAGCGGCTAAAGTAATCATAGCTATAATTCCTACAATTGCCGAAATCCGCAACATAATCTGACGTGGGTATTTGTCAGCCATGATCCCTGCTGGAAATACGATAGCTGTCATTGCAATACCAGATACTCCAGCAGTTATTCCTAAAAGTTCATTTGCCGTTAAACCAAAAATACCTTTTGAACTTTCTACAAATAAAATTACATAAAGGCTAAAAATGTTGCCCATCCAAATGCCACGTCCAAACGATTGTAAAGCTTCAAACAGGAACGATAGCCTTACATTACTATTTATACTATTATTTATTTTCATTCGGTTAGAGATAAGTATATCAATATTTTGTCAAATTGTTCACAAAATTCTTGCCTGAAATAGTAAAATTATAAATTGATGGTTGCATTATATAAAAGAAGGTTTTTCATTAAGAAAAGCAAAATGGAGTTATCCAAATGCAGAGAGAAAAAATTTATATTGAGCGAATCAAAAGATTCTCAGAAAGAATTAAAACAAAACAATATACGAAACTGACAAACCTGAAAGCATCATATATCTATGATAAGAAAGTTCAAATTCCCTATAAGAAAGCTTTAGAAGCAAAATATAAACCTATAAAAATTAATGAAGAATGGGGAGAATTATGGGGTTGTGCCTGGTTCAAGTTTACAGGAAAAACTCCTGCAAAAGCAAAAGGCAAAGAAATTGGAGCACTAATTGATTTAAATGGTGAAGGATGTGTATGGAAGAATGGTTCCCCTTGGTTGGGTCTTACCAATAAGATCCATTGGGATTTGCGATCTGGAAAATATTTCGTTCCTTTACATAAGAAAGCAAAAGGTGGAGAATCGGTTGATCTATTAGTAGAGGCAGGAGCAAATGGGCTTTTTGGATCGGGGCAAAATGATTATCGTTTAAAACAGGCAGAAATTGTAAGTGTAAACAATAACATAATAAAACTTTCATACGATCTTGATGTATTGATCTCACTTTTTGAAGCTCTTCCAGAGAAAACTCCTCGCAGGAATAAAATTATCTATGGCTTGAACGAAGTCTGTAACAATTGGAATGAAGGAAATGGAATTGATGATTGCTTAGCAATAACAGCAGAGATACTTTCTAAACCTGCAAATTCCAGTGCAACAACTGCTTATTCTATTGGTCATGCGCATCTTGATCTGGCATGGTTGTGGCCCGTGCGGGAAACTAAACGA
>JABIME010000246.1 GCA_018654125.1 Candidatus Cloacimonadota bacterium | reverse complement strand
GTTGGAATAATGACGGACTTCACTTGAATGTCGCAATGAATTACGGTGGAAGACGTGAGCTTATAGATGCATTCAAAGCTATGGCAGAAGATATTGCAACTGGTAAGATAAAGAAAGAGAGAATTAATGACGAGATGGTAAGCAATTACCTTTATACAGCTTACATGCCTGATCCGGATTTAGTTATTAGAACAAGTGGGGAAGAGCGCTTATCTAATTTTCTAGTCTGGCAAAGTGCTTATTCTGAATTCTGGTTTACAAAAACATTATGGCCAGATTTTAGTCGTGAAGAATTTATTCAGTCTATCTTGGATTTCCAAAAAAGAAAGAGAAGATTTGGTTCTAGAGGGGAGAAGTAAATGGTTTTATTGAAAAGAGTTTTGGTTGCAGTGTTTTTTATTCCGTTACTTATTTATATTTTTCATGTTGGAGATATCATACTTGCATCATTTTTAGGTTTGATTGCATTTCAGATGATGTTTGAGTTAAGAGAAATGTTCTTTAATAAAGGTATTATTGTGCCAAGTGTGATTATTATTTTAGGATTGATAGTATTCATCGCTTCCATATATTTAGGAATGGCTATGATCTTTGCGTCACTACTGTTGGCTTTTATTGTTATTATTGGTATAGATCTTTTTAGCAATAATCTGGAAGGTGCGATGATAAGAGGATCTGCTGGAATATTTATTATTGTCTATATCGCAATATTATTAAGCAGTGTTTATCATATTCGTCTATTAGATAATGGCAGAAACTTAATATTGAGCTTACTGTTTATGATCTGGATTACAGACACATTAGCTTATTCTGCAGGAAGAACTATAGGTAAACATCGTGGAATATTTAAAGCAAGCCCAAATAAATCTTTAGAAGGCTTCTTAGCTGGAATAATATTTTCTTTTGCTGGAACCTTGGTTCTCATAAACTTTTTTGGAGTAACATTGTCACAAGCCATTGCTGCTGCTGTTTCGGGTGGAATTTTTGGCCAAATGGGAGATCTGTTTGAATCGATATTAAAAAGAGATGCAGGAGTGAAAGATAGTTCAAATGTTCTTCCTGGTCATGGTGGAATTCTTGATAGATTTGACAGTCTTTTATTGGCAGCACCTGTGTTTTATGTTATTTTATATCTAATTAAATAAGGATAAATAATGGAAGATAAAGAAAGTACTTTTGATTTTTTTGAAAAAGATAAAATTTCTAATGATGAACATAAAATTATTCTGGTTACAGGTGGAGCAGGTTTTATTGGCTCTAACTTCATTAGATACCTAGTTCATAAATATCCTAATTTCAAAATAATAAATTTCGATAAACTCACTTATGCGGGTAATCTTAACAATCTTACAACTATCGAAGAGAATGCGAATTATGTGTTTATAAAGGGCGATGTGGCAGACCCACAAGATGTGAAAACTGTTTTTGAGCAATTCAGCCCGGATTATGTAGTTCATTTTGCAGCTGAATCACATGTAGATAAAAGCATCATAAATCCTGATATCTTTTTACAAACAAATATAATGGGAACACAAATCCTGCTTAATTATTCCAGAGAGCATAAAGTACAAAAGTTTGTACAGGTCTCCACAGATGAAGTTTACGGTTCTATCTCAGGTGACAATAACGTTAAAGAAGATGCTCATATTGAACCGAATAATCCTTATTCTGCCAGTAAAGCATCTGCTGATCTTCTTCTGCGTGTGGCTTATCAAACTTATGGTCAGCGAGTTAATGTGATAAGAGCATGTAACAATTTTGGAAATTATCAATTCCCAGAGAAACTTGTTCCGGTTGTAATACACAATGCCTTGAATAATAAAGAGATTCCTGTTTATGGTGATGGAAAGAATATTCGAGAATGGATACATGTAGAAGATCATTGCCGCGCTATTGATATTGTAATGCAAACTGGAAAATCTGGTGAAACATATAATGTAGGAACTGGCAATAAATGGAAGAACATAGATCTAGTTGAGAATATTCTTGATAAATTAAATGTGAAAAATGATCTCATCACTTTTGTTCTGGATAGACAAGGGCATGATGCAAGGTATTCAGTTGATTCGAGTAAAATTAGACAAGAACTAGGTTGGCATCCGCAAATAGAATTTGATGAAGGTTTAGATGAGGTTATTACATGGTACAAAAATCATATGGACTGGATAGAAGAAATTGAAAGCGGGAAATATATGAGCTATTATGATGACATCTATAAACCTCGCATGATGGAAACAGAATAGATGTTTAGGTTTATTCTAATTATAATTGCATTTGTTGCATTATTTGGTTGCTCAATAATATCTACACCAGATCCAATACAACCAATTATCCATTCCACATCAGCTATCCCTAATGTTATTGCCGATTCTCTTCAACAAGAAATATATGTTAGAGATAGCATAATTGACTCACTATATCTATTAATTGATGAATCGGTTTTCACTATTGATTCGTTATATCTGGCATTGGAAACAGCTAATAGCAGAGTAGCTGTAAATCAAGATTTTATTATTCCCGATTCAATGGTTTTTGCTGGTAGAACATTTGATCTTACAAATGAACGTATCTTTGATAAATTTGAAACAATATATAAGCAAGAATTGAGAGTTGCACACAAGTTTATTCCAAGAAGTGGAAAATACTTTGCATATTTTGATTCAGTATTTTCCCACTATAATATTCCTCTGGATACAAAGTACTTAGCAATTGCAGAAAGTAGATTAAGCCCAATGGCTGGATCACGTGTAGGCGCACTTGGTATCTGGCAATTTATGCCCGGTACAGCTAAGGGTTATGGAATGCGAATTGATTCGTTTATTGATGAACGTAGAAATGTTTTTCTAGCTACACCAGCCGCTGCAAAATATCTGCTAAATGCTCAGAATTATCTGAAAGATCGTGGTACTGATGACTGGTTGTTAACGATGAGTGCTTATAATGCTGGAGTTGGCAGTATCGCAAAAGTTGTGCGTCAACAAGAAACACATGATTTCTTCGATTTGTTGTTGCGTGTTGATGAAACACATAAATATGTTTGGCGAGCTGCTGCAATTAAACTTATCGTTGAAAATGAAGAAGAGATCTTTGGAAAAAAATTCGAGAGAAAAGAACAAATAATAAAAAATGCATATTTGGTTGATCTTAAACTTAAAGGACACTACAAAATTGATGAATGGGCTAAAGCACAGGGAACCTCTATAGGTAAACTATTAGAGATGAATCCTTGGATCAAAATTTATAAAAGAAGTCGAGTTAAATACTCAGCAATTAATGATGTTGTGTTGCCCCCGGGGGATTACTCTGTTTTGATTCCCAAAGGTAATGGCGTTAATACTGAATTACTAACAAAAATTGAAAAACAATTCTTAAATAGGAATGCAGGATTCTTTACACATCATATCGTAAAGCGTGGTGATAATTTATATAATATTGCAAAGAAATATAAGACAACGGTTTCACGGATAAAAAGTTTAAATCATCTTAGCTCAAATGTTATACAACCGGGGCAGAAACTAAAACTTTACGGAAGTAGTTCTGGTAGTAGTTCTGTTCAAAAAACAAATAACTATCACACTGTAAAAAAAGGAGATACGGTAGGAACGATTGCACAGAAATTAGGGATCTCACAGAGGAACTTAATTTCCAGAAATAATCTTAAAACAAAAAATGGAATTGTGATGATCTATCCAGGTCAAAAATTATATTTTTAATGGAAACAATAAGAGATATGAAAAGGGAGGATATTCCCAATATTATGATCTTAGAAAAAGAGCTATTTTCAACAGCTTGGGAAGAGGAGATGTTCCTAGAAGAAATTGAAAAACAATATGCATATGTTTTAGAAATTAAAGATAAGATTATTGGGTACATCTGTGGTTGGAAACTTTTAGACGAATTTAACATTACAAACATAGCAGTTGCTAAAGATTATCAGCAAAAGGGATTAGGACGAAAATTAGTGCAGTTTTTAATAGGTAGAATATTAAATGAAAGATGTTTCAAATTTTTCCTTGAAGTACGAAAATCTAACAATGCTGCAAAAATGCTTTATGAAAAAATTGGATTCAAATTGATAGGATCAAGAAAGAATTATTATCATTCTCCGCAAGAAGATGCATTGATTTTTGGAATGAATATAATAGAAAATATAAAATAAAAGGTAACATTATGGGAAATGGAATGTTTATTACTTTTGAAGGAATTGAAGGATGTGG
>JABIME010000245.1 GCA_018654125.1 Candidatus Cloacimonadota bacterium | reverse complement strand
TGCAATATATGTTACAACTAGAGAAACAGCAAATCGTTTAATAGGGAAACGAAACCCAAAAAATCCAGCTTCAACAAAAAAAGTAGAGGGCTCTATTAATACATGCCCAGATATTAGAGCAACTATAACCCCAATATTAATTCCAAACTCTTGTAATTTGATAAGCAGAGGATAGATGATATAACGTGGTCCTGGTGAAATGAAACCGAGTAATTCCGCATAGAGTAGCTGTAGTGGTAATGGAATTCTCTGCTTAAGAACATTCACAACTTCCACATTCATTAAGCTGCCAAGTGTAATTGCAAATAATACACCGGCACAAACAAGAAATAATGTTCGCCATAATTTCTTATTATAGTACGAAAGAATTTTTTTTATCATCTATTTTATATTAGAAAGATTAGGATAATTATGTGCAATAACCACCATTGCATCGGTATCATTAAAAACATCAAATTTTCCATTCTTAGATTCACCATTCTCTAAAGGATTCAAAATCACGGTTGATTTGCTATTAATAATTCTTCTAACTCCAATTAATATTACCGGATTTGTCTCTTTACAATTAGCATTTATTAATTTGGTAGCTTCATTAAACGTCTTTCCAAGAAATATGTTGGAATATTTATTTTTTTCAATGATATATATAGATGAGGAATTTTGCTCATAAATCAGTAATTCATGGAAAATATCGGAAAGATTATGATAAATAGCACTTTGCAGCATGATTCCAGTACGATAGAACCCTGCAGAAACGATTTCGTTTGCACCTGCATCCAATGCCATTTTCCTATTTGCTCTTTCCATTAATTCTGCAATTATATGCGGTTGATGATCATCTTTGAGATCTTTTGATAGTTGTCTAATAGCTAAGCAGGTCATAATAGTTTTTGGATCTGGTTCTGAATTTTTATCAACTGCATCAGAAAGAATTATTATGCTTTTTGCCTGATTGACTCGAGCTGATTTTAGTGTTTCATAAGATGTAGGCTTCCCTTTTATGAAGTATACATTTGCATAACGTTTACTTTTATCTCTTAATTCCGTTTCATTTACTTCAGTATCAGTAAGAATTAAAATATCTGTATCTGGTTCAGCAGTAGGATGATGTAGCTCTTCAATTACTTTTTCACCACGTTTGCTCCAATTACAAATGGCAATATGTCTTTTTACATTTCTTGGCATTTTCTCAACTCCTTCTTTCATAAATATTGATGCTAAATTTCCTACAACAGTACCTAAAATTCCAATTCCTCCAACTAATAACAGAAAGGCAGAAATCTTGCCACCAGTTGTTATTGGGTCTATATCGAAACCACTAAGCAGATAAACTAATGTAGCCCAAATAGCTTTGTAAATCGTATCAAATTCTTCATTAACTTCATGTTCAAAATAAAATGTCCCAATCGAACCAAAAATGAATAGCAAAACTATTATTAGTCCAATTCGAAAATGAATATCGTGGCGCAATTGATTAAGAAATCTCTTACTAAGTTTTTTAACAATTCTCTTATTGATGAAACCAAGAATTATCACTAATATAAAAGCTAATAAAAAGATTATTGAATTAATCAAATTTCTCTGTGCGTAATAAGATTCTGCACCCCTGTGTAATGGAATTATCATTCCATTCTTAGCTCGACTAAGTTTTATTTTAGATGCAGCAGGATGCACCTTTGCAAGAACATCACGGTTAGAAAAAATAGCTGAGCACAGCAGGTTAGGCACTTTTTTATTAAGATCTTCATTTGCAACAAGAAGCGCTTTAACACCGACTGTAGAGATCGGTTCTTCCTGATTATCGTATGTACCTGCCGGAATTACAGCAGATACAAAGTAAGGGTACTTATTACGTAGCTTAATTACAGTCTCAATATTAATAGGAATAAAATTCACTTCAGTTGCTATCTTGGTTAAAGGTTTGAATTTTAATCCCGCAGTTACAAAAGCAACATTTATTTTTCCAGTTTGGAAAGCTTCTACTAATTCTGAAAATGAATGATGCTTCTTGTTTATGTCTCTTTCTTTAAAATTTGAAGCTAAAAGAATATCGGTAGCATTTTTTGCAGTTCCACTTCCAACAGAACCAATGAATATCGGCTCGTTATTGAAATCAGAAATTTCTTCTATGAACAGTTCTTTCCTACCAATAATTTGTATCAATTCTGTATATAAAGAAGCAATACCCTGCAGAGATGAAGAAGCATCCTGTTGGTAGTTATAAGCAACGTCACTTTGCATGAATGCGATATCTACTTCATTATTTAAAAGAAGTTTTGCATTTTCAATGGAGCCGGAAGTCTCAATAATTTCAACCTTTAACTCAGAATTAGAAGTTTCTAATATCTCTTTGATCGAATTACCAATTTGATAATAAACTCCATCCGAATTTCCAGTGGCAATTTTAATGTTCATTCCAACTGAATGAAGTGAGCTTATTGCAGTTAGA
>JABIME010000244.1 GCA_018654125.1 Candidatus Cloacimonadota bacterium | reverse complement strand
TAAAGCAGATATGGAAGAGAATACTCCAATGGAACGCTTGTTATGTGGTGATGTGGGATTTGGGAAAACTGAAGTTGCAATTCGAGCAGCATTTAAAGCCGTGAATAGCGGATATCAAGTTGCCATTTTAGTTCCAACAACGTTGCTGGCAGAACAGCATTTCTTGGTCTTCCGTGAAAGGTTAGCTCAATATCCGGTTAGGATCGCAATGTTCAGTCGGTTCCGCTCTAAGGCAAATATTAATAAGGATCTGGCAAAGCTGGCAACCGGAGAAGTTGATATCGCAATTGGAACACACCGGCTTCTTTCTAAAGATATAAAATACAAAAAACTTGGACTCTTAATAATTGATGAAGAACATCGTTTTGGAGTACGGCATAAAGACAAATTGCGACAAATCAAAACCAACGTAGATACGCTCTACATGAGTGCTACTCCAATCCCACGTACAATGTATATGGCATTATCTAAACTTAAAGAACTCTCGCTCATTCGTACATCACCCAAAGCAAGATTACCCATAAGAACAGTTGTTGTTCCATACGATGAAAGCATTATTAAAGATGCTATCAACAGAGAAGTGGATAGAGGCGGACAAGTATTCTTTGTGCATAACCGAGTGCAGACAATTGAGAGTATTGCAGCAGAACTTCAAGAACTTCTTCCGCATGTAAGTTTTGAGATAGGTCATGGACAGTTACCAGAAAAACAATTGGAAAAGATTACACTCGATTTTGCACATCACAAGTTTGATGTTCTTATTGCAACAACAATCATAGAATCTGGCATTGACATTCCAAATGCAAATACAATGATAATAAATCGTACTGATATGTTTGGTCTTGCTCAATTGTATCAAATGCGAGGACGAGTTGGCAGAAGTAATCGCAGAGCCTATGCATATTTAATAATTCCCCCTAAATTGAATGATGTAGCACGAAAGAGATTGGAGTCGCTCATTGAATATGAATCTTTAGGAAGTGGCTATCAGATTGCAATGAGGGACATGGAACTACGTGGTGCTGGCTCACTTTTGGGAACTAAACAAAGCGGTATAATTAACTCAATAGGATTTAATTATTATAATCGATTATTGGAAAGTGCAATTAAAGAGCTACAAGATGAAGAATTTACAGAAGAGTTAGAAAAAGAAAAAACGCTGCATCTCAAACTGGATATTAATCATTACTTCCCAGAAACTTATATTTCCAATGAGAAAGAAAGATTAGAAATTTATCGCAAACTATTACATTTTAATTTGTTAAGCGAATTTGATGATCTTGAAAAAGAACTGGTCGATAGATTCGGTGAAATTCCAATAGAATCTGAAAATACAATTCTATATTATAAATTACGTATGCTGGCTCTGCAAGTACATCTTAGGTCACTAGATATCAAGAAAAATCAGTTTATAATTGAATTCGATTCAAAACGTCTTCCTCCTCGTACTTTAATAACCGAAGTAATAGGAAAATTTGATTATCCAGTGAATTTTGATACAACAAAAAATTTGCGAATAATTTTCGATATCTCAAAAGTTAGTAAAACCAAAGAAAATAGTCACTTGAAATTAGCTCGTAAAATATTGCAATTTATTGCAGAAATTTCATAAAATCATGTGTTTACGAGTACATTAAAACATTTGACAAAAAAGCCCATCTTTAGAATTTTTCTACTTCATAATTAATTATTGTATAAATTAGTGTTAGATAGATTCAGGAGGTTCAATGAAAAGAATTTTCAATATAATATTTGTGGTTGCGATGTTATTTTCTTCAATCAGTATTTTTGCACAGGAAAATAACAATACACAATACAGCGGAGAGATCATGTACAACGTCTCTGTTGTTGGAGCGGTAAAAAATCCAGGCGTATATATGTTCCCATCTGTTAGTCGTGTTTCAGAAGCCATTAAGCTAGCCAATACACTACTCGATACGATTAATGTTCCAATACGTGCAGCTAGTAACGCTTCCAAAAGAAACATCACATTAAAGAGAGATAATGAAGAGATTAAACTTGATCTTCTTAGATTTCTTGTTCTTGGTGAAGAGAATTCAAATCCATATTTAGAAGATGGTGATATTATTGTTGTTCCTGCCATTAAAGAACAAATACATGTTTTTGGGGCTGTTGGTAATAGGAACGATGAAGAACTTAATAACTCCATTGAGTTAAAAGAGGGAGACCGTATATCAGATGTTATTGAACTTGCAATGGGATTAATGCCCAGTGCGGATAATAAAAAAGCTGAAATTGTTAGGTTTATTGGAGATTCATCTGAAACAGAATCAATAGATTTGGATATTAACACTATTTTGAACCATCATGATTGTGAAGAAAATCTTGTTTTAAAAAATAATGATAGAATTTATATTCGTGAAATTCCTGAATATCATAATAAAAGTTATGTTACATTAATTGGTGAAATTATTTATGAAGGAACTTATGCGATAGAGAACAACGAAACTACTCTTCTTCAGATAATCACAAAAGCAGGTGGACCAACCCAGAATGCTGACCTTACCAATGCCTACTTGCAAAGAATTAGCGAAGAAGACTTGCGAGAACCAAAATTTGAACAATTAAAAAGAACCCGACCAGATGATATGTCTCATTTGGAATATCGATACTTTAGAAATAAACTTACAGAACAGAGCGGTGTATTTGCAAAGAATTTTGATACATTATGGAACGACAAGGAAATGGAATACGATATCAGCCTTAAAGATGGAGATATTGTATTTTTTCCTGCAGAAGCAGTAGCCATAAATATTAGCGGTGAAGTTGTAAATCCCGGACTCATTAATTATGATGGTGAGTTAAATTACATTGAGTACATAGAACTTGCTGGTGGTTTATCGCCTTCAGCTTGGAAAGGCAAGATCAAAATAATCCGAGCAAAAACCGGAGAGTGGATAGCTCCCAATAAAAATACAAAACTACATCCAGGAGATACAATTTTCATTCCAAGAAAGGAAAGATTTTCGTATTATTGGCCCTACATTCAAGAAACAATCGCCTTTATAACAGGCTTGGCTACAAGTATTATTGTAATAAGAAGTTTAATAACCAATTAGGAGTATAAATGAATATATTAATAACAGGTGGTGCGGGTTTTATAGGATCGCACTTAGCAGAAAAATTACTTAAAGAAGATCATTCGGTTACGGTTATCGATAACCTCTCAACAGGAAAATATTCTAATATTATCCATTTAACTAAAAAGAAGAATTTCCATTATATAATTGATTCAATTCTAAATCGTGATGTACTGGAAGATCTAATAAAAAAATGTGACCAGATATTTCATCTCGCTGCAGCTGTTGGCGTGAAATACATTATCGATAATCCACTACTTTCACTTCAAACAAATATTGGTGGTGCAGAAAATGTTTTGGAATTTGCCAATAAATATAAGAAAAAAGTGTTAATGGTTTCTACTTCCGAGATCTACGGAAAAAGCGACAATATTCCATTCAAAGAAGAAGATGACAGATTACTTGGTTCAACTCATATTTCTAGATGGAGCTATAGTTGTGCAAAGGCAATTGATGAGTTCTTCTCTTTAGCTTATTATAGAGAGAAAAAGTTGCCCGTTGTTATAGTTAGATGCTTTAATACTGTTGGCCCACGTCAAACTGGTCAATATGGAATGGTTATACCAAAATTTGTTAGGAACGCCCTTCTGAATCATCCTATCACAATTTTCGGTGATGGAAAGCAGACTAGATGTTTCTGCGATGTGGATGATGTAACTGATGGAATGATAAAATTAATGAGTAATAAAAAAGCAGAAGGCGAGATCTTTAATATTGGAAATGACAAGAGCATAAGCATTGAAGAACTTGCACATAAAATTAAAAAGCTTACGAACAGCAAATCTAAAATTGAATATGTAAATTATGCCGAGGCTTATGAGGAAGGTTTTGAAGATATGCGTCATCGTAAACCAGACCTCTCAAAAGTGATTGAATATATAGATTACAAACCAAAATATAACCTTGAGCAAATTCTCAAAAGAACAATAGACTACTTTGAGGAGTAAGTATTTATGAATGTCCCATTACTAGATTTAAAAGCTCAATATGATCAGATTTTACCTAAAATTAGGACTGAAATTGATAAAGTTTTAGAATCTCATAGATATATTCTTGGTCCACAAGTGAAAGAATTTGAAGAAGATATGCAAAAATATTGTGAAGCAAAACATGCAGTTGGTTGCGCTTCTGGTACCGATGCCCTGGTACTTGCACTAAAAGCCTTACAAATACAAGAAGATGATGAAGTAATTACAACAACTTTCACCTTTTTTGCAACCGCCGGAGCTATATCTAGAGTAGGAGCTAAACCTATTTTTGTAGATATAAAACCAGATACTTTTAATATCGATCCAAAACAAATAGAAAATGCAATTACGCCAAAAACTAAAGCAATCATTGTAGTTCATCTATTCGGTCAACCAGCTGAGATGGACACAATTATAGAAATTGCCCAAAAAAACAAGTTGAAGGTAATTGAAGATAATGCTCAAGGAATTGGAGCTAAGTTTAATGGGAAAGTTGCTGGATCTATTGGAGATATTGGCACACTATCTTTCTTTCCTAGTAAAAATTTGGGTGCAATGGGCGATGCCGGTATGTGCCTCACAAATAGCGATGAACTTGCCGCAAGACTGATTCAACTTCGTGTTCATGGTGAGAATCCACAGTATTTCCATAAATGGGTTGGGTTAAACAGTAGACTTGATACAATACAGGCATCTGTCTTAAAGGTGAAACTTCCATATCTGGAAAGCTGGAGTGATGCTCGTCGTAAAAATGCACAGTACTACTTCGGTAAATTAAATGACGTTTCTCAAATAAAAACACCATTCATTCATGAAAAAGCAACTTCAATCTACAATCAGTTCACATTGCTAGCAGAAGATCGTGATGAACTACTTAAATATTTGAGAAATAAGAATATTGGTTGCGCTGTATATTATCCAAAACCACTACATATTCAAGAATGTTTTTCTAAACTTGGCTATAAAAAGGGTGATCTACCCATTGCAGAGGAAATTTCACAAAAAGTTATTTCAATTCCAATATATTCTGAGATCACAAAAGAACAGCAAGATTATGTGATTGAAAATATTAAGGAATATTATTCAAACTAATAGCAGGAGCAAAAAATGAATATTATAGTTTGCATCAAACAAGTTCCAGACACCACCGAGATTAAAATTGATCCTGTAACAAATACTTTAATAAGAGAAGGTGTAGAGAGCATAATTAATCCTTTCGACCTTTATGCAATAGAAGAAGCTATTAGATTGAAGGAACAATATGGTGGGAAAATCACCGCATTAAGTATGGGCCCTCCGCAAGTAGAATCTGCCCTTCGTGAATCTGTGTCAATTGGTGTTGATGAAATATTACTCCTTACCGATAGAAAATTTGCAGGAGCAGACACATGGGCTACAAGCCTCACTCTGGCAAAAGCAATAGAAAAACTTGAAGATTACGACATAATCCTTTTTGGACAGCAAGCGATCGACGGAGACACAGCCCAGGTTGGGCCCGGCGTCGCAACACATCTTGGAATTCCACAAACTGGTTTCGTGAAAAAGATAGAAGATATCAAGGATAACAGAGTAATCTTGCAAAGACTCATGGAAGATGGATATGACAGAATAGATATGCCACTTCCGGCTGCAATAACTGTAGTAAAAGAGATTAATGAACCACGTCTTCCTTCACTTCGTGGGAAAAGAAATGCCAAGAAAACTGAATTGAAAACTTTTAATGCCGAAGATCTTGGCTTAGATGAAGAAAAAATTGGATTGAATGGATCTCCCACACAAGTTATTAATATATTTACACCAAATCTGCAGAAAGACGGAGAGAAACATGAGCTTCCTGCAGAAGAGCTTGTTGAGATACTTTATGCCAAATTGAAAGAGTTTGGTAAGTAGATAAAAATTATGTTACAATTTCCTGAGATAAACCCAACAATTGTAAAACTTGGAATGTTCGAGATTCGCTGGTATGGCCTATTCTATATTTTTGGATTTTTAATTGCATATATTTTTGTAAAAAAAAGCTATTCTTTAAAAAATATTAACATTAAAAAGGAAGATTACGAAACACTGCTTTTTAACCTTATGCTTGGTGTAATAATCGGTGGTAGACTTGGTTACATCCTATTTTACAATATCCAACATTACATAAGTCACCCCTTGCAAATACTTGCAGTCTGGCAAGGTGGAATGTCGTTTCATGGTGGAGCAATTGGTGTTCTTATATTTGGATACTTATTCTGCAAAAAACATAATTATAATTTTTATAAATTAGCTGATCCTGTTGCACCTTTTGCTTCAATTGCACTTTTTTTGGGAAGAATTGGAAATTTTATTAATGGAGAGTTATGGGGACGTGCTACAGATGTACCTTGGGCAATGATCTTCCCTGCAGACCCAAAACAACTTCCACGTCATCCTTCACAACTTTATGAAGCATTTTTAGAAGGTATTTTATTATTTGCAATTACATATATTATGTTCCGAAAAATTAAGAAGCCTGGGATTGTTTTCTGGAGCTGGATAGGTTTATACGGTATCTTTAGAACGTTAGTTGAATTTGTTCGCCAACCCGATGTACAGCTTGGTCATCTTATAGGATTTATGACAATGGGACAAATATTGAGTACATTGATGATCGTTTCAAGTTTAGTTGGAATCGGTTTAATTCTTCGAGTTAAAAAAGATGAAACTGAATAAGTTTTTTCTTTTAATTTTACTATCTCTCTCTTTAACCAATTGTGCATTTTTGTTAAAAAGTGCAGAAAATAACAACGAAAAATTACTTTATTCACATTTAAAGTTCTGGGAAAATATTCGTATCGATGGGATAATTGAAGCAAATTACAAAAGTTTTGTTTTCCGAAAAAATATAACTATCAGAAAGAATAATTCTGCTTTCCGAATCGATGTATATGATTCTGGAATATTTGGAATGCAACCCACTCCTTTTATTTCAGCTCATTATGATTCTATATTAACAATTCGTACTCCAGATCAGCAAATAAATCAACTTAGTCATGGAAATCAAGAGGAAATTGATCTTTCAATTTTATTCACATTATCTAATCTATACGCAATTAAAGATGAGATAATTAAACATCAAAAACTTAATTATAAAAGTGCTATAGTAATTTTTTCTGATGATATGAAAATCAGCGAAATCCGCAATAGTAACAATTCTACAACTATATCATTCAACTATTTACATGAACTTGACTCAATTACTTTCACCAAAGATAATATTGAGATCGTTAAGATTCAAATTGACAAGATCACACATCCTATTGAAGAAATTAAAAGACTAAAATAAAGAATTGCTAATTTTCTAAAAGTAATTCCGAGGTATATTATGATTGAAAGATATTCACGAAAAGAAATGACCAAGATTTGGGATCTGCAAAACAGATTTCAGTGCATGCTTGATGTTGAGATAGCGGCCTGTAAAGCTATGAACGAATTGGGAATAGTCCCCAAAGAAGATCTTGATGTAATTGTAGAAAAAGCAGATTTTGATGTTGAAAGAATTGCCGAGATCGAAGAAATCACACATCATGATGTTATTGCATTTCTTACCAATATTGCAGAATATGTTGGTCCTCCCTCCCGCTGGATTCATTTTGGAATGACCTCATCCGATGTACTTGATACAGCCTCCTCTATACAACTTAAACAAGCTGGTGAACTAATCTTACGCGATTTGCAAAAGTTTTCTGAGATCCTTAAAATGAAGGCAAAGGAATACAAAAATACTCTATGTATTGGAAGATCACACGGTATTCATGCAGAACCGACAACTTTTGGACTTAAATATGCTCTCTGGTTCGATGAAATGCAGAGAAATATTACCAGAATGGAAAGTGCAATTGCAATTGTTTCTGTCGGGCAAATATCTGGAGCTGTGGGAAATTATGCTCACCTCTCTCCTGAAATCGAAGAAATAACCTGCAAATATCTCGATCTTGATCCTGTAAATATTTCTACTCAGGTAATTCAAAGAGATAGAATTTCTGAATTTATGAACACTCTTGCAATAATTGGCTCAACCATAGAAAAGATCTCAACCGAAATTCGTCATTTACAGCGAACAGAAGTTTTAGAAGTAGAAGAAAATTTCGCTAAAGGGCAAAAAGGTTCTTCTGCAATGCCGCATAAACGTAATCCTATTATTACAGAACGTATGTGTGGAATGGCTCGTATTCTACGTTCTAACGCCATTGCAGCACTAGAGAACAATGCACTTTGGCATGAAAGAGACATAAGTCATTCATCGGTTGAACGTGTAATTTTACCTGACTCAACAATCTTAATGAACTATATGTTGAATAAAATGATCCCGCTTATCGAGAATTTACTTGTATATCCAGATAATATGATGCTGAATATTGAACTTACAAATGGTCTTGTTTTTTCACAGGTTGTTCTTTTGGAACTTGCAAAAAAAGGGATTTCCAGAGAACGTTCTTATGCTCTTGTCCAGCGAAATGCAATGGAGTGCTGGAAAATTAAAACACCATTTGAAGAGCTGATACTAGCTGATGAAGAGATTCATGAATTCCTTACTGAAGAGGAATTACATGACATTTTTTCTTACGAAAGATATTATAAGCATGTTGATTTTGTTTTCGATAGAATTGGAATCCTTTAATGTCAGTGCATACTCCTACCGATTATTTAGCAAAGCTCCAAAAAATAAAATATAGGGCTGCTATTTTTCCAATTTTATTGGTTTTTGCAAGCTTTGGAATTAATATCATATTTGAAATAGATCAAGCAAAATATCTTTCAATTATCGGGCTTCTCTGGTATCTTTTAATAATCATGAGATTTCGGATTTCCAGGAACTATCCACCAGAGAGTAAAAACGAAATTTTACTCTCTCCAATTTATGGAAAGATCGTTAAAATTGATGGCAATATTATTACAATAAAAAAGGGAATTTTCCAACCTGCAGATTTAAGATATTC
>JABIME010000243.1 GCA_018654125.1 Candidatus Cloacimonadota bacterium | reverse complement strand
GCTAAGGAATACTCCATAAAGATGTTGTGTGAATGTTAAGAATGCAGCAGCTAATTTTGGAAATTCAGCATGAAACTGAAGTATTATGTCAGATTCTGGCATCTCAATAAGAACAAAAAGAAAACGGAGAATTCCAAACTGAACAAAAATAAGAGCAGTATTTAAAAGAAAAGATCTAAGTTTTTGTTTTTCAATTATTGAAAAAATTAAGATATTTACAGGCAGTAAGAACGAAATTACTCTGGGAACAATAAAAATGATATCAGTTTCTGGATATGCAATAGGCTTGTTTAAAATTAAATAGCTTCCAGCAAGGACGATTGTGCATAAGATCAATCCATAATTTTTTGAACGGATTCCCAATATTGCAACAATGATAAATAGAAAGTAGGGGATGAGTGGGGAGATTACAATGAAGGCAGTTAATTCATTATCAAAATTTGCATGTTGAAGCATTGAATTCCATTGCCAATTTATAATCATTGATAAAATTATAATAAAGCTTGGAAATATCAACGGAGCTAACAATCTTCTAACATTATAATACAAAAAGCTCTCCCTAGGTTTTGCCCTGCAGTATTGCTTCTCTAGTTTTCTTTGTTAATTTCCAGAAGACAAGATCATAAGAATCATCTATCATACTTCTAATAACATTGTCCGAGATCAAGTCATTAATTATCACAGTATTCCAATGAGTTTTATTCATGTGATAACCTGGAATTACGGATTCATATTTTTCTCGTAAACCTTGAGCTACAAACGGATCGCATTTTAAGTTAATTCTAATTTGCTTTCCGTTTACCGGCATCAAAGCAAACATCTTGTTTCCAACTTTTATTACCATGGTTACATCATCGAATGGGAAATCTAATACTGCACCCTTCTTTTGCAAGCAGTAACCACGTAGTTCTTCCAAATTCATCAAACTAACTCACTTCTAAAATATTTCAATAAAACAACACGGGAAATGATTCCCGATATAATATAGGATAAAGCTACAGCTGCAAAAATTCCTGTCAATCCAAATAAACGTGAGCCTAAAACAGCAAGAGGAATATACAAAATGAACATTTGGAAGATTGTAAGGCATGCAGCTTGAAGGGGCTTATGCATTACATTTAATGCAGTTGTGCTTAATATGAAAATTCCTTGTAATGTGTAACTTAGTGGAACAATTGTAAGATATAATGCAATTGTTGAGATAACTTGAGGATCTTTATTAAAAATTCCTGCTATTGGATTTCTCAGAAAAATTAATAACAACCAAATCACTATTTCCCATAAAATTGTAAATCTATGACTAATATTAATCGCTGTATGAACTCTGTCATATTTATTTGCACCGATATTTTGCCCTATAAACGGACCAAAAACAGATGCAAGTGCATGAATGACTGCGAGAGAGAAAAATTCAATTCTAGAAGCTACACCAAACCCAGCAACAGCTGTTATTCCATAAGCAGAAACCATACGCGTTATAATGCCAATAGTTATAGGAATTATAACTCTTGCTCCCGCAATTGGAACACCAATAAAAAGCACTTTTTTCCATGAATCAATGATCTCAGAAATTTTAGGAATTTTGTAAGATATCATTTTCTCACGTTTTGTAAGAACCCACAATGCAACGGAGAAAGTTGTGAATCTACTTATTATAGTTGCAATTGCAGCACCTTTTATGCCCAGCTCCGGAAATGGTCCAATTCCAAAAATAAATAGTGGATCTAGAACCGTGTTCACACAAACAGCTACAAGCATGATAATACTTGGAGTTTTAGCATCACCGGTAGCACGGATCGCATTATTTCCCACCATGGGAACAACAACAAACGGCATTCCTAAATACCATATTCTCATATAAGTTTTTATATAGGGAAGAATTGAAGCTGTTGCACCCAGAGCTTTAAATAATGGTTCTATTGTGAATTGTCCGATTAAAACAAATCCGAAAACAATTAAGAATGAAAGAAGTAAACTATCGGTGGTTAATCTTTGCACTTTATGATTATCACCTTCTCCAATTGCACGTGAAATTACTGCAGAAGCGCCAAACCCTAAACCTAGGGCTATACTGGAAACGACCAGAACAACCGGAAAAGTAAAGCTGAGTGCTGCCAATTGATCTGTTCCAAGTTTTCCAACAAAAAAAGTATCAACTAAATTGAAGGCGACCATTCCAACCATACCAAGTGTCATAGCTATAGTCATCTTAGTTAGGGTTTTTCCTATATGTCCTTCAATTAATTTTGCTTTTGATCTACTATTTTGCATGAATTATTTTATTTTTGAGAACGTTTTTAAATCTTGATTATTGAAAGTAATTATTATCTTTGTTCCATTAACAGAAGTTATATCAAGATTACCACGTAGTTGAGAAACAAGAGTATTAACAAGAATAAATCCAATCGAGCCTTTAGAATTAACATCAAAATTTTGTGGAAGTCCGATACCGTTATCAGATAGTTCTAAATGGAATTGATCGCTATTAAATTTAAATGATATGCCAATTTCACCTTTTGCATCATTTGGAAAAGCATGTTGGATCGAATTTGAAATGATCTCACTAACTATCATGCCGCAAGGAGTAGCCATGTTAACATCCATTCTTATATCTTCAATATTATAATTGATCTTGATCTTTCCAGGGGAGACATTATTTGTGCTTATCAGATTTGCAACAATTCCACTGATATAAGATGGAATATTAATGTTTTCAAAATCACCTGATTGGAATAATTTACTTTGAACAAGTGCCATTGAATGGATACGATCTACACTTTTCTGCAATTTAGTTTTAACGCTCTCATTCTCGGCAAGCTGAGCCTGCATTCGTAATATACTTGTTATTATTTGAAGATTATTTTTAACTCTATGAAATACTTCTTTCAATAAAATTTCTTTTTCATTAAGAGCTTTTAGTGTCTTTTGCTCTGCCTTTATCCTTATCGTGTTATCTCTAAAAATACCAATAATTTCTTTTTCATCTGTTTGCCGATTTGGTGATAAAGATGATGTGACCGTTATAAATCTAATTTCTCCATTTGGACGAATAATTTCCAGATCATAAGTAGATAATAAATCGTTTTCTAGTTTGTTACTTGTTCTTGATAATACATTTAAAGCCGATTCAGGTGATAAGAAATCTTTTAAATTTTGTGAAATCAATGTTCCTGGTTCAACTCCAAAGATCACCTCTGCTGCTTTATTTACATAAATGAATTCTTCATTGCTATTAACAATTCCAATTCCTTCACCCATGTTTTCTACAACTGTTGTATTTTTTTCTTCACTTATTTTTAAGTCTTTAATTGCAAAATCACGTTGTATGGCAATAGAAACAAGTTGAGCATATAATTCTATAAGATTTTTCTTATCAACTATCGAAGAATTTCCACGAAGAATTATATTGATACTTCCAAAAAGTTTTCCATTTGATGTTAGCCCAATTGCATAAATAGATTTTATATTTAATAGTTTAGAAATTGAAGAAGACATAGTTTGTGAAAAGCCACCCGAAGTGAATTCCTGAAATCCTCCTGCAATTTTAATTAATTTACCTGAAAGTAATAAATTTTCAATTTCATCTGTTGAATCTGAAGATAACCCAATTGGATTGAATCCAATTAGCTTGATTACTTTGTCGAATAATTTACTATTGAAGTGTATTGATTTAAGAATTAATTTACTATTTTCATATGAACTTATTGTAATTGGACTTATCCCAATAAGTTCAAAAAGCTTTTTTGATATGACATTATATATATTAATCTGGGGTGTTAGCCTAACAAAATCGAGAGCTGTATTAGTTATCAACTCGAGTTCTTTATTATACGCATTGTTTTTTTCTTCTGCTAATCTACGAGTGTTTATTTCTTTTGTTAAATCTTGTAGAGTTTCTGTGATTTTCTTAGTTCTGTTGATTACTTTGTCTTCTAAACTTGCGTTAATATTTTTTGTTTTTTGTTGCTCAATTTCTAATAATTCTAACAAAAAGAAATTTTTTCTTGTGGTGTATTCTATAGTGTAGCAGGCGAGCATTCCTAAAAAATTAGCACCTACAAGAAAAAAATTGTTGTTAACAAAAATCATTGTTGAAGTTTTTAATAATGATAATGAAATAATTTCGTAAGATACAATTATTATTAGTCCGACAACTGAAGCCCAAATAAATCTGAGTTTGCTAACTGTATAACAATAAATTAAAACTAGCATTATCCCGGCATAATAAGAATATGAAGCAACTCCTGTAGCCATCAAGATCATAACAGAGATGTTTATCCCTGCGATAATAATATTAATTGCCATCAATAATTGGAAATTCTTTTTAAAGAATTTTGTATAGGTTAGTATATAAGTTATTAATACCGGTGGTGCAATTATTACAAATCTTAAGAACCAAAATATGTGTTTTAGGTCTGGGACTAAATAATAATCTAAGATTGCAAAAGAACTATAAAGGAAAAGTCCTAATAGTAGTGCATTGCGTACTAAATTTAATGAGAGGTCATAATAGAAGTCTTGAAATTTTGATTCATAGTTGTTATCTCTAAAAGAAAGGGACAAAGGAAATAATTTCATCTGTTCTGTGTTATTTAAGAAATTAGTATCCTTTATGTTTTTTTTCATTCTTATATGTTAAATATTCTCTTTATCTATAATTTTCTTAAACTGTTCCGGGTAATGTTTTTCTAAGCAATCCGGGCAGATCCCATGACTAAAATCAACATTAGAATGCTTGGCTATGTAATGTTCAACATTTCCCCAAAAACCTGAGTCATCACGAATTTTTTTGCAATGAGAACAAATTGGAATAAGACCTTCAAGTGTTTTAACTTCATCGAGTGCTTTTCTAAGTTTGCTAATTAGGTTTTCTCGCTCTTCTTCAATTCTTTTTCTTTCTGTAATATCTTTATAAATAACAAAAGATCCTTTAACTTCATTATTTATAAAAATTGGTGCTGCTGAAATTGATACTGGGAGCAATTCTCCAGCCTTATCTTTTCTAAACGAATCGAAATATACATAACCAGAGAGTGTATCATCATTTAGTTTAATTGCTTCGTTATTCTTATCATCAGGTATTATTACAGAATTAATTTTTTTTCCTTTTATCTCTTCTAATGTATAACCAAAAAATTCAATAAATCGTGGGTTAACATTAACAATTGTAAAGTCATTATCTAGATATGCACATGGTTCAGGATTCCCGAGAAACATGCTCTCAAACTTTGCTTTGCTTTCTTCTAGTTTCTTCTCGGAATTGTATTTTACAAGAGCTATCTCTATCGCTGCATATAATTCCTTTGCTTCAAATGGTTTTAGGATGTAGCCATAGGGGGCGATCTGCTTTGTGGATTCAATAGTTGAAATATCAGCATAGGCAGTTAGGAAGATTATTGGAATATCAAATTTCTCTTTAACCTTTATTCCTGTCTCAATACCATTTAATTCACCTTCCAACATGATATCCATAAGTATTATATCTGGTCTTATGTCATCTAGGTTTTCAACAGCATCTTCACCTTTACTAAATATACCGGCAACTTCATAATTATATTGAGTAAGGGTAAATCGGATATCTTCTGCTATCATTTGTTCATCTTCGATAATTAATACTTTAATCATTTAAATGTTCCCCTAATTTGAATTATACCATTGAGATTTTAAAGATGACGAAATAAGTCAAGAAATTATTAAATAATCATAATATACTTTACAAATATAAGTGTAAAATAAATTTAACAAAAATTATCTGTAAACATAGGAGTATTCTAATGAAAAAAATTGGATATGATTTCCCTGAAATACCGCGTAAAACAGCACTTCATAATATAGAAGAATGGTATCAAAAATTATTATCAGAAAGACTAAATAGAGATTATTCACCACTTAAAACTAGTAATTTCGGTGAATATGAAATGGCAGTAAATTATCTTACTTCAATATTGGAAGAAGCAAAAGCTGTAGAGAGAGTAGCTATATTTAATATAGACCATATGGCTCAAATACAATTCACAGGTTCAAATGCAGTTTCTTTACTTGATAGAGTGCTTCCTGCAGATGTTAAGAATATGAAGATAGGACAGTGCAAATATACGTTGCTACTCACAGAAGAAGGATCCGTTCTAGATGATTTGATCATCATGCGTGTTAACGAAGATAATTTTATTTTAGTAATAAATGCAGGGCATGATATAACCGATGAAGAAAAAAACATGATCTCAGATGCAGATTTAATATATAAATATAAAAAAGAAGATGAAGTTGTAAACATAACTGATATTTCTGATGAGCTTGTTAAAATTGATATTCAAGGTCCTTTATCTTTTAAATTGATAGCTAAACTTTATGGTGAACAAGTTTTAAAAAATAGAAACAAACCTACAAAAAATATGAAATTTTTTACATTCAATGAATTTGAATATGAAGAACAAAAATATTTCATTAGTAGAACTGGTTATACAAATCGTTGGGGTTGGGAACTTTATGTGCCCGTAGCTGTTGCTGAAGATCAATTCAAACGCATTGCATTGGAAGCT
>JABIME010000242.1 GCA_018654125.1 Candidatus Cloacimonadota bacterium | reverse complement strand
TCGAATACTGCTTCCATAATAATAAGACGGGGTTTAGTTAGCTTAAGGTTTTTAGATTGTAAAAATTCCCGATAGAGCTCTTTTTCCTTTTTCATAACATTCTCCTCCTGATTCATCTAGAAAATCATAAGAAATATTAGGGGTTAATTAGTCAAGTATTTTAATGAGAATGAATCTCAACTGCGAAAATTATAACTATTTGCTTTATAGCTAATTACTTACTAGAAATTTTATTATTGTATATAAATACGAAAATTGATATTAATATAATAGCAGATCCACCTACGATACTCCAAAAATCAGAAATTTCTCCCCATATAAAGAATCCAATAATTGCTGCAAAAATTATATTGGAATAATTGTAGATAGCAATTTCTGATGCTTTTTCATAGTGATATGCATAAGTTAGCGCGAATTGTCCTATCGATGCAAATACCCCAATCATAAGAAGGTAGAACCATTGCTCCGGTGTAGGTATTTGAAAATCTAATACCACAAAAGGTGTAAGAATAACTAATGAAGCAAAAGAGAAATAAAATACAATAGTAGAAGGATGCTCCCGATCTCTTAAGAAACGAACTAAAGTGTAAGTCATGCCAGATATTACAGCTGTTCCAAAACCCGCAAGAGCAGGCAAAATGCTATAATCAAAACGAGGTTTAATAATTAGAAGTGCAGCAAGAAAAACTAAAATTAAAGCCGGGATTTGTATTTTTGAGACTTTTTCTTTTAAGAAAAGAGCAGCAAAAATCGTAACAAAAAATGGGAATAATTTATGCAACATAGCACTATCTGCTAAAACCAAATTACTAATAGCGTAAAAATAGAGAACCATTGCCAAAATACCTAATAGAGAACGCAAAATTAGAAACTTCTGATTTTCTAATCTTCCCAAAACAGGCATTTTTTTTTGTTTTAAAATGAAGTAGGCAACAATAACGGAAATAATATTTCTAAAAAACACTTTTTCAAAGATAGGAATTTCTCCAGCAAGCTTAACTGCAGCAGCACTTAGCGCAAATGCTAATGAAGAGATCAGCATTAATGTTACAGCTTTTGATTTATTAGTCATTATTGTTACTACTTATGATCAAATATCTGGTTATCTAAAGTTTTATACGAACCCATGAGGTTCGCAGTCATACAAGAGTGAACAGGTATTATTCCTATAATATCTCCAATAGAAATTTCATTAATTAACTCATCAGAAGCTTGAATGATGCCATGTTCTTGTGAGAGTGTAATCAGGTAGGAAGATCCTGCAGATTCTTGCCAATCAAGATCATTTAGTTTAACTACTTGCCCATAGTTCTTCATCCCATTTTGCATTATAAACTCTTTAGAAAAATGAATTCCGCCACCATAAATAACGATCTGCTTTCTATGACGATTAATATCTACAACTGGGCAAGCTACACAAACAGCAATATCGGCTAGGTCACAAACTTCCAAATGGTATTGCATCAGATCAAAAAACACAAAATTACCTGGGCGGATCTCATCGATATTCTCAAAGTTTTCTGCAAGAGAACAAGATGGTGTATCGCCAACCGAAGCTATAATTTTTGGGAATTGTGTAGTAAATTTACTTTTGAGATCTTTCATTATTAAGGTCGTTTGCTGATGAATAAATAATATTTCATTAGTAGATTGTGCATTATAAGTGTTTCCTGAATGTGTGAGGAATCCTTTGAAATTATGTTGGGATAAAAGATGTATGGCTCTTTCGATTTGCGCAATTTCATCAGCTAAAATCCCGGAACGGTGGTATCCTGCATCAATTTCGATGAAATAATTCAACGATATATTTGTAGAATCAATTAATTTTTCTGCACTTTCTAGCGATGAGATAAGAATGTTCAGATCGATCTTTTTTGATAGAACTTCAATTTTATTTATCTCTAACGGATTGAATGGAAAGGCTATAGTGATATCTTTCCAGCCTGCATTTGCAAAATATTCAGCCATCTTCACAGAAGAAACAGTAATTTTATTAATTCCAAATTCTTTGAAGATTTTTCCAATTTGGATAGATTGATGTGTTTTAAAATGAGGTCGAAAAATTAGATTATTTTTTTTAACCTTTTCAGACATTCGCTGAATATTTTGCTTACATTTCTGAAGATCTAAAAATAGAGTAGGTTTATATATTTTCATTTTAATTATAATTTTATAAAAATGAAATCCCTCGAGGATATGCAGGCACTTTTAAGAATTTCGCAATAGATGCGGCAACATCAGAAAATTGGTTACGAATACCAAAATTTACTATTTCAGATCCCTTTTGATAACATAAAAGTGGAACATATTCTCTAGTATGATCTGTTCCTTTAAAGGTTGGATCACAACCATGATCTGCTGTAATTATTAGAAGCTCATCTTTTCTTAAGATATTAATTAGTCTGCCTAAATGTTTATCGATCTTCTCAACTTCATCACAATAGCCTTGTGGATTTCTACGGTGACCATAAAGCATATCTGTATCCACATAATTTACAAAGATAAACTCATCTCTTTCTGCGGGTTCACTAAGGAGCTCTTCTGTTCTCTTCATGCAAGCATCATTACCTTTATCATGGTAAGAATCGTTAATTCCTTTTTCCAGAAAAATATCTCCGATTTTTCCAACTCCAACTGTGTTCACATTGTTTTTCTGAAGATGATCAAAGATGGTTTCACCTGTATAATTTATGGAATAGTCATGTCTGCCTTTTGTTCGTGTGAAGTTACCGGGTGAACCTACAAATGGACGGGCGATAACCCTTCCAACATAATATTTATTACACAGAATTCTTGCCTTGCTGCAGATCTCGTAAAGTTCTTTGAGAGGCACAATATCCTCATGTGCTGCAACCTGAAAAACTGAGTCACCGGATGTGTATACAATCAGTTTTCCAGTTTCTAAATGTTCTTTACCAAGCTCTTCGATTATGGCAGTTCCAGATGCAGCTATATTTCCAATAATTTTTTTACCTGTAACACGCGTAAAATCATCTAATAACTTTTTAGGAAAGGAAGGAAACTCAGATGGGAAAGTTGTGAAAGCCGATTCTAGTTCTAAGCCTGCTAATTCCCAATGTCCGGTAGTTGTATCTTTACCAGGAGATTTTTCATTCATCACGCCAAAACTTGCTAAGGGGTTATTTGTAACCTCACAGCCGGGAAGCTCATTCCCCAAAAGTAAGGAAGCATTTCCCAATCCCAGCTTTGTAAGGTTTGGCCATTTTGCTCCATTTACAGTTTCGCAAATATGCAAGGCTGTATTGGAACCATCGTCTCCATAATTTTCAGCATCTTCAAGAGCGCCAATTCCAAAGCTGTCGATAACAATTATTATTGCTCGCATGACACGCTATTTAAAATAATAATGGATACCAGCTTGAGGGATGTACATTATAATATCAAAATCTTCATCACTTTTAGAAAGGACAAGAGGCCAATCCAAATTTAGGTGTATATTTTCTGTTAATTTATAATCTATTCCGATGCCAAAACCAACATTTGCACGAATATTAACTTCATTATTTTCAGTTGGTTCACCAACAGATTCCCAAATTTCATCAACATCATTATATCCGTAAACCTGCTCACTCACTTCTCCAAAATTAATATAAGTTGCTACTCCGGTTAAAAAGTAGAATGTAGATTTTTTCCCTTTATGTAAAAATTTGTAATAAGAAGCTCCAAAATTTGTATGATAGAAGATCCCTTCATCTTCAATTATATGATTAGAATCTGTATCATGCCACCAATAGCTATCATACTCATCTTCAAAATATGTGTCGTCAGTATCTCCAATTGAAATTGCACCAAAAGCAAATTGAAAACCATAGGTTTCGTTCATTTGACGGTAAGAAAAACCGCTACCTGAAATCATTCCACCGGTAAATCCAAGACCATGCTTCAAATCCTCTTCAGCTGTTAATAGTAAAGCGAATGTAAGAAGGGCTATAAGTATTATTATCTTTTTCATTTTTTCTCCTGCTATTTTTTTTGTCAAAATCCATAGTTATCCTTTAAATGTCAAATCCTGCGTTTTTGAGCTCTTTAATTGTTTGATCCCGCCATTCCCAGATCTATCAATTTTAAGATCTGAAATAAGTATTCTTTCAATAGACCATCCGGAAGATGAATAATCTTTGGCTACTCTGTTGTTCTTAAAGATGGATTTTAACAACTCGAAATTTTCACTATTCCATACTTTGAATTTTTTCTCTTCACTCTTCCACTGCTGTATATCTTTGACCTTATGCTTTAGCAGACTTTCTCCGTTAGCTATTCTCAGTTCAATTCGTTCATCCGCTTTTTCAGGTGGAATATGTAAAATGAATTTCTTTCTATCTAACATTTATTCCTCCATTTTGATTCTGCTACATTTAGCATTAACGCAAAAATAGGATGAGAAAAGCTCCCATCCTATTATAATATAACCAAAAGATAAATTAAATGCTACTCTTCTTCTTTGGGCTCTTCCGGTTTTACAGCATCTTTTTTATGCTCGCCTATTACCTCTTTAGTGCCGTCAACGATTCCAGAAAAAACATCTTTAACAAAACCTGCAACCTTAGGTGCATTTTCTTTAAATGATTCGCTGATAGTTACAGAAGCCTTCTTAACAAATTCTTCTGTTGGTGGCTTAGCTTTCTCAAAACCCTCTTTAGCTCCTTCCAGGGCTTCTTTTGCCAGCTTTTGAGCTTTTTCTTTATTGTTAAGGTCCTCAGCTTTGATAGTCGAAATTATTTCCTTAGTTACGTTTCCAACTGCCGATATAACGTCTTCTCCAGCGTGAACAGCTTTAACAACTGCATCTTGAACGATCTTGCTCACTTTTTTTTCTTTCACAATTCCTCCTCAAGTTCTATCTTGTTCAATATTTCCAATTTATTCCATGACGGATGCTTCAACCAAATTTCATTCGCTATGTCTAGTATCTTTCCAACATTTTGTCCTTCACTAATTTCAAAATGTAACATAATATCTCTTCCGGTTACTGGCAACTTTTTTCCATTTATTTTTTTTATGTTGGAAGCTACTCGCAGCTTTAAGTTTAGAATCTGGCTTGGGAGATTATAGGCTTCTGCATGGGATATGTTATCTGCATGGATTAGCGAAAGTAGTAGTTCCAAATCATCTTGCATTTGAAACATTAACCTACGGACCGCAACATCAGAAAGGGTTTCTAATGTATCTCCAAACGATTTCAACCGCATGTGATTCTTAATAAGTTTCGTAACTTTATCAATTGTATCTTTTGGGAATTTAAGGTCATTCAATATCTTTCTTGCACGCTTTGCTCCTGCAACTTCATGACGATAAAAATGAATACCTTTTTCATCAATAGTTTTTGTTTGCGGTTTAGAAATATCATGCAATAATGCTGATAGGCGTATTATGATTTCATCATGTGTGTTTTGTAAAACCTGAAGTGTATGCCCGAGTACATCTTTATCATGATATTTGTTTTGCTGTACACCTTTTAGTAATACAATTTCAGGTATAACATATTGCATGATTCCAGAATCTATCATTATTATTATTCCTTCAGCAGGTGCTGAAGACAGCAATATTTTTATTAGTTCATCCCTAATTCTCTCGCGTGAAATATGTTTTAACATCTCTGCATTCCGGATTATGCCCATCATTGTTTCTTTATCAATAGTGAAATTTAGTTGAACAGCAAAACGAACAGCACGGAGCATTCTTAACGGATCTTCTTCAAAAATTATATTGGGTGGTGATGTGGCGCGAATTATTTTTGATTTGATATCTGAGATGCCCTTACCTGTAATGTCTTGTACTTCATTATTCATTACATTCATTATAAGTGCATTTATTGTAAAATCACGACGATAGATATCTTCATTAATAGTGCCATGAGCAACATCTGGTTTCCGGTTTTTACTTCTATATGATTCTTTGCGCGCCATTACAAACTCAATCTTGAAATTCTTTATTATTATTTGTGCTGTTCCAAACCGCTGAAATATAACAGGACGAGAAGATAATCCTTTCTCGTACAAGTGTTTTGCCAACTCTATACCACCATCAGGTAATGAGATAACAATATCCAAGTCGTTACTTTCTTTCCCCATTATTTTATCGCGTACAAATCCACCTGCGATAAATGCATTGTTTTCGAATTTTGTTTCACGGATTGCATCAGCAATAATTTTAATTACATCTTTCATAATTAATAATATTTAGGATCGTTTTGCAGGTGAAAACCAACTAATTGTGAGACGCTGGAAATTGCTGCTGTTTCTGCTCTTAAAATATGATTTCCTAAAGTAAAAGTATTAATCTCTTCCTTCTGTAAATATTCAATTTCCCCTTTATCAAATCCACCTTCTGGTCCAATAATAATGCAGATAGATTTGTCTTTGGAGTTATTTACGACATCAGCCAGGTTTTTATGTTTTCCTATCTCTAATGCAACAGCTGGAGTAAATTCTTCTATTTCGTTTATCAATTCAGATAAAGTTTTTACATTATGAATTTGTGGTAGAAATGCATTGTCACATTGTTTCATGGCAGCAATTGCAACTTTAATAAATTTCTCAACAGTATTCTTTGATGGTTTTCTTACGGTTCTTTCTGTAACGATAGGGAAGAAGTCTTTCACACCAAGCTCAGTTAATTTTTCAATGATCATGTTATCGTGCTTATTCTTAAGAAGTGGAAAGGCAATTGCAATCTGTGGAAATGATTGTTGCATTACTCTTGCCTTACCGATATTTATAGATAACGTTTTCTTCCCAACGGTACTTATAACACCTTCTACTAGCAATCCTTTACCATTCGATAGCATCACGCCATCTCCTTCTTTACGTCTGAAAACATGTGTTATGTGATGATGCTCAGGTCCTGCGATCGCTACAACATTATCGTCAATTTTCATATCAGGTGCATAAAAACACGGCATAAATTCTCCTCTTGATATAACTCAACTTTTCATTATAAGAAAAAGCAAAGAGTATATTTTGTGTCAAATAAAGTATTTACAATAACATAATCAACATTAATAATTCCAATAAATATGAATTATTAAAACATTTTTTTGTTGCCAAAAAAGGTCGAACTAATTTTTATCACATAGAAATGCTATATAAAGAAAGAACTTGCAAAAGAACATATCATTATTTTTTGTATAGCTATGAAAATGTAATTTAATAAATTTATGAAAGATAAGAATATTTTGAGGATTAAAATATGAGGAATGTACTTCCACTCATTGTTATAATATTTGCCGTCGTGGCTTTAATAATTGTAGTAGGATTCATTATAGGTACTGTAGCGCACAATATAAAAAGTGAATCTGAAGAAGAGGTTATTGAACAACAAGTTGTTAGGGAAGAAGTCGTAGAACCACTGTTGCCAGTATTTGAAGAATTATTTTCACTTCAGATAATGGCCACTAGTAAATATGACAACGTGAAGCACTTACAAGATAAATTAACGCAAGCACAATATAATACAGAGATATCTAAATTGATGCGTGATGGAACTATCATTTATCGCTTACGTTTAACAGGATTATACAATGAAGAAGATGCGATAAGTCTGGGCGAAGAATTAAAAATGAAATACGCATCTATAGAGGGTTATTGGCTAGAAGAGCAACAAACTAGAACTACTGCTACAACACCTGTACAAGTACAAGAAATAAAGCAGGAAGTAGCTTCCCAACCGGAGCCGGTAAAGCCAGAATATGAAAAAGAGATAAAGATAACTAAGAAGAAAATTGAATTTGGTAAAGAGTGCGAAGTTCAATTACTAGCAAGCAGTAATTATGCTAGGATCGAGCAGATAAAAACAGCACTTGAACGTGATGGATATAAATCTAAAATTCTTACACTTACGAAAGGGAAAAATATAATTTATCGTTTAAGGTTACGTGGACTTTATAGCGAAACAGAAGGTAGAAGATTAGGAAATGAGATCGTGAAGAAATCGCCACATATTTCTTCTTTTTGGTTGGATGAGATGAAGGATGGAAAAAGTGTAGGGCAGATTGGTGCAGCTGTTAAGCAGAAACCAAAAGCAACAAAAACTATTCCTACTTCAACTGGTGATTTTGAGATTCAAATTCTTGCAAATACAAAAAGAAACTACGTGGAAGATAAAAAGAGAACATTAGAAGCTGCAGGTTACAAAGCTAAGATCGTAACAACTTCTAAAAGTGGTAAAACATTCTACAGATTAAGATTAGCAAATTCATATTCAAGAGCTAAAGCAACTCAAGTGGGAAATAAATTAAAGAAAGATGTTAGGTTTGTAAAAGATTATTGGATAGTGCCAAAATCCGGCATAAGCTCTCCTGCACCTCGAACAGCTAAGAGAAAAACAGAAAAAAAGGATGAATCACTTACCGAACCTATCCAATATTCAATGGATCCAAAATATCAATCTGAGAATGAAAAAGATCAAAAAACAATGACGTGTACCACAAATGATATCAATATTCGCATTGGCCCGGGCACATATTATGCTGTCGATCCAATTGGGAAGCTTATGAAAGGTGTTACAGTGTTCGTGGTTGATGAGAAAAACGATTGGATTAAATTCACAATAACACCAAATGATGAATCATGGGCTGGTTGGGTGAATAAGAAATATCTAAAATAATTGTTAATTTTAGTTTAACAACATTAATAAAAGCCCCGCATTTGCGGGGCTTTTATTATATCTATTGTAAACTCAATAAGATCCTTTCAAGATTATTGCTATCAAGATCTTAATCTTTTGGCTCAATATAACAGAGGATAGCACCTTTTGCAACTGAGTCACCAGCTTTATGATCAATGTTCTCAATAACTCCATCACACTGAGCATCAAGATTATTGAACATTTTCATTGCTTCTAATACAACAATCGTATCTCCAGCCTTAACTTGGTCTCCAACCTTTTTCTTATACTCAATTATCATTCCAGGAATTGGAGCAACTAAATTTCCAGTATCATCTCCAACAGCTATTTCCTCTTTCCTCTTCACAACAACTCCCATCTGTTTTGCATTGGGATCTGCAACTTCCACATTAAAGTGTTCACCATCTACATAAACATCAAAAGCTTTTGTATTGGCAGATTTTACTTTTTTGGCTGTAAGCTCACCAGAAAGCGCATTGCTAACCAGCTCCTGTTCTTTTTGTACATCTTCCAATGTCTTTGGTTTTACATCTTCAGGTGCTTCTTCAAGTCCATATTTCCAATTTAAGAATTTTCTACCCGTAACCGGATATAATGCACAAAGTACTTCATCATCAATATCTTTTGCTAGGTCTTTAAATTCTTTTTTTACTTTTGGAAGTTCCGGTTCTAATAGGTCACCAGGTCTGGCTGTAATGGGAGTTTCTCCACGTGGATATCCCTTCAAGGCTTTCTTCTGTACTTCCTTATCTATGGGAAGTGTTGTCTTTCCATATAAACCGAAACAGAGGTCTTTCACCTGTTCTGTAATATTAGAGAATTCTTCGCCATCTTTATCAAATAAAACATTATTCACAGTTTGAATTCCTACTATCTGACTTGTAGGAGTAACAAGCGGAACCTGACCCAGCTTCTTTCTTACTTTTGGCAGAGCTTCAAATACATCATCCAACTTATCAAGTGCATCCATCTGACGGAGCTGATTAACCAGGTTAGATAGCATTCCACCCGGAGTTTGGTGTAGTATAACATTTGTATCGATAATTGCATTTTTTGTATCATTGAGGAAGTGTTTATATTTTGGAATAACTTTCTCCATCTCTTTACCGATATCGGCTAATTTATTTATGTCCAACCCACTATCACGATTTGTTCCCAGAAGAGAAATTACAAGAGGCTCTACAGCAGGATGAGAAGTTCGATATGCGTAGGGTGCCATACATGTATCGATGATATCTACGCCAGCTTCGATAGCCTTAAAAAGTGTGAGATCGCCCATTCCTGATGTGAAATGTGTATGAAGATGAATTGGAATATCTGTTTGCTCTTTGATTGCTTTTACAAGATTATAAGCATCATAAGGAGCTATAAGCCCGGCCATGTCTTTAATGCAGATCGTATCAGCTCCGAGTTCTTCTAACTGCTTGGCTTTATCTAAATAATATTCCAGATTGTATGTCTCACCACCCATGCGTGGCTCTGTGAGTGAATAGCAGATAGTTCCCTGAAAATGTTTCTTATTTTTCTTTATCACTTTAACAACAGTTTGGAAATTTCTAAAATCATTAAGTGCATCAAATACACGCAGAATATCAATTCCATTATCGCAAGCACGCTGAACAAAAGCTTCTACTACATCATCGGCATAGTTTCTATATCCAACCACATTCTGTCCGCGAAGCAGCATAGAAAAAGGAGTTTTTGTCATATGCTTTTTCAGAATTCTAATCCTTTCCCATGGATCTTCATTTAAAAATCGATGCATTACATCAAAAGTTGCACCACCCCACATCTCTATTGAATAGAAACCAATGTTATCCATCATCTTCGCAACAGGGATCATGTCCTCTGTTCTGCCACGGGTGGCAAAAATACTTTGGTGTCCATCTCTTAGGCTTACATCTTGTATCTTTATTGGATTCTCTGCTTTTGGACGTGCAGGATCGTAATTCATCTTTGTCATTCCTAGAACGCCGTGTTTATCGAATTTCATTTATTTCCTCCGTGTTAAAAAATCCCTTACTCACTTATACTCTTATTCTCATTACCGCGTAATTCCTCTGCGTTGAACCATCATTCTATTTTGCATAATGATCTTACGTCCGGACCTTGCCCATTGTTTATCAGGCTTTGAATTATTTTCTT
>JABIME010000241.1 GCA_018654125.1 Candidatus Cloacimonadota bacterium | reverse complement strand
GGAGGATGAAATTCGACAATCTTACCATTAAATTCTAATTCATATGGTTCAACTAACTTCCCCAGTAAAAGTGTTTTTAATCTATTAAGCATAATAGGAATATCCTTTACAGATAACCTATTTTTTATTAATGAAATTACTGCTTTACCAACAAATTCTTCACGAGGCATATCTACAATTTTGCAAAATGCTGGATTCACATCAACTATTTTACCTAGCTTACTAAAACAAACAATCCCAAATGGAGAATTAATAAATATCTCACTAAATTTTCTCTCACTATCGGAAAGTTCATTGATTGTTCTATTTTTATCTATTAGTTTATTACTCATTTCTAATCCCTAATGACACAGTACCAGATTTATATTTCTTAAAATCATATTTAAGTTTTTTATTTAATGAATTATCTACTTTATTAATAACTTTTGCATGGTTGATCTGAGTTTTGAATATTGCATTAGATCTTTCAAAGCTCAGGTATACATTCGCAATGTTTTGTGCTGCGAGGCCTAAACATTCATTTATTATTTCAAATGAATTTTCCCAACGGTTTGGTTTCACTTTTCCTTTTCTTAAATAATAGTTTTCTATTAGTATATCATAATAGTTATTTATGTAATAAATCTGCTCGGTAAAATATTCTACAGATTCATCTATTCTGCATCTTCTTCCCAAATCCAGGTTGAAATTAGCAAGATGTTTTCGTGTATCAGCTTCCATGATTTTATGAACAGTCTCCTCATCAGGAAATCTATCCGATCCATCAGTATGAAATGGCTGATAAAGATCTGCAATATAATGAGAGATAACACCAAGTTCAAAGATAAATGATTTAAGAGGTGTGTTAAGAATCCCAACAAGAAACGGGGCAATTCTACCATGATGATAAATGACATTTGGATTTGCTATCATATTCTTTAAAAGTTGGATTTCTTCATCTATCTTCTGTATAACTTTCCCAAAATGATAACCATATTTATTTGGAGTACAATTGTAATAATGATTTGTATAATCTTTAAATATTCTGTCTGGAGCTTGAATGCCAAGAATAAACAGCTCCTGATGAATTTTAAGCATATTAGCAAAAGGTTTATAGCATTTTTCTAAAGCTTTTGCTACAATAAATTGATGTGTTCTGCTATCCCAAATCCACATAACTTCTTACTCTTAACAAAATAATATCATAGCTAATCATTTTTTTAATCATATTAACATCCTTTACCAATGT
This sequence comes from Candidatus Cloacimonadota bacterium, assembly GCA_018654125.1. The sequence continues at coordinate 3,034 of JABIME010000241.1, read as the reverse complement.
TATATGTAGTGCAAGTTTTATGCCATTTCATTAGAGAAATAGTTGTAGTTTGCAGCATGTGTATAGCTATATAATATAAGTTGTTATGTATTTATGAAATATAGTGTGTCATTTTGTTTTTAGAAAAGTGAGACATTGATACCGCATATTGCCCATTTATGACCCACAAAAAATGATGATTGTTATTTTAAGCTTCGCTGTATATCCCGCATAATATCTTTTTTCTTAATGTCTTCACGTTTATCGTATTGCCTCTTACCTTTTGCAAGAGCAATTTTAATTTTAGCTAATCCTTTATCATTTATATAGATCTCAGCAGGTATCAGTGTCATTCCCTTCTCATCCATCTGACCTTTTATTTTCTTTATCTCACGTTTGTTAAGAAGCAACTTTCTTTTCCTTTCAGGATCAGGTGCAAAACTACTATCATATTTATATGGACTTATATGAAGGCTATGAAGCCAAACTTCACCAGCTTCGATACTTGCAAAGCTGTCTTTAAAACTTAATTTTCCCATTCTAATTGATTTAATTTCAGAACCCTTTAAAACTATACCTGCTTCAAAATCTTGAATAAAGAAATAATTATGTCTTGCTTTCCTATTTTTAAAAACTTTCATTAAATATCCTCGCTTGTAAAAAACAACTACCCTATTTACCTGTCAAATTGTTAATTTAAACTACTTATTCAATTCACGAGCTCCCAATAATCTGTGTATTAGAAAGGAATTGACAAGTTTAGCTATACTGCATTATGGACAAAGTATTATAAGTATTTATGCGGTAGTAATTAATGAGGTGATATGAATATTATTTATGTATGTTTAAGTGTGATAACTCTCTCCTTTCTTTCTGTATACAGTATTACACCATATATCATAAAATTTGCGAATAAAATAAATTTTCTTGATAATCCAAATGCTAGAAAAGTTCACAAAAAAGCCACTCCACTTTTGGGAGGATTAGCTGTTTTTATCGGATTTTTTATACTCACGTTATATATTGTGATCATGAATTTACACTCATTCAATTACCCCATTATCGGCTATTTGCTTGGTGCATTTATTATTATCATTGTAGGAATCATTGATGATAAGTTTGGAATGAGTCCTGCAATTAAATTGTTAGGTCAAGCGCTTTCATGTTGCGTATTTTTATATACAAATAACCTATTCGAGCTTTTTGGTCCGTTCTACTTAACTATCCCCATACTCTTCTTATGGATGGTTGGGCTTATGAATGCGTTGAATTTCTTAGATAATATGGACGGTATAATTACCGGTATGTCAGGTATTTTGGCACTCGGTTTTTATGCATTCAGCTTCATTAGTAAAACTCATTCTGTAGCTATTCAGGCAAATCTTATGATGCTTATATCATTGATCTTTGCCGGCTCTGTGTTTGGATTTTTGCCTTATAATTTTAATCCTGCAAAGATATTTCTAGGTGATGCTGGAAGTATGTTCATTGGCTATTTCCTGTCTACAATGGGAATCCTGGCGGGGCGCTTGGCAGTTACAAGAATGAACAGCCCGATATTTTATTTATTACCCGTTCTGTTATTAAGTTACGCGATCTTTGATATTTCCCTGGTAAGTTTTATTAGAAAACGCGATGGTAGAAAAATAAGTCAGGGTGGTAAAGATCACTCAACTCATCGTATTCATAATGCAATGCAATCGCCCAAAGTTACAGCAATATTTGTGTACCTCATCAACACTATTATTGTACTTATTACAATATTAGTTTTTAAAATGGAATCAGAAAAGCTACTGATTATCTCAACAATTTTATTTGCAGTCATTTTCCTATTTTTTGGAAGGAAATTAGATCAGATCCCTGTTATTATCCCTGAAAATCAATTGAAGGATAAATAGATCCAAAGTTCAGAATTATTGACAGGAATTAACTAACTATAGAAACTAGGATTCTTAATATAAATGGAATTATAATATATGAAAACTAAAATAAGCTTGAGCATAATAATATTGATGATTTTTGTATCTGGGAATTGCTTGATAAATAGCAAGTTCAACATTCCTCATCAATTGTATATGAAAAGTAATTATGTGATGGCAATTAAACATTTTGATGATTTCTTAGAGACTTCAGATAATGGAGCACTATCTACACAGGCAGAGTTAGAACGTTCCGACTGCTATTATCAACTTGGTGTAAAAGCTTATGATAACCGGAATTGGCTACTCGCTTCACGTCTTTTCTTCTTATCAAATTCATCAATCGCTGATGATAAACTTGATGATTGCTATTTTGAATTAGCTAAAAAACAATTATTAGAACACTCACTAACATCTGCTTTAGAATACTATCATAACATAGTTACATATATACAAGATTCTGAGTATATTCCAGAGATTCTTTACAATAGAATAAAAATTTATATAGAGATGGGAAATAACCTTTCAGCTTTTAATGATTATCATTTTCTTTGGGAAAACCATCCTGACAATTCTTACAGACTGGAAATACAACCCTTTATAGATGATCTAATGCCATCATTTATTGATGAGGCTCTTAGCTTTAGAGATTCATTAAATTATGATATCGCGGTTGATATGCTTAAAAAGCTAAGCCAATATCCATCAACATTCCAAGGCAATATATTTATACATATCAGCGATCTGTACCTTTTAAAAGCAGATGAAGTTCTAGTAATGAAACAGTACGAACTGGCAAGAGACTATCTTAACCTATCTTTAGAAAATGATGCTACAAAGAAAGAAGTAATAAGCAGAAAAGCGGAAGACATTTGTTCATTGATCTTTGAGGAAGGAAACCAGCTTCTTATCTCTTTCCAATTTGATGAAGCAATAGAAATATATAAAAATTGTTATAAGATCTTACCTGAATATCAAGTTTGCACAACTCTTATTAATGAAGTAAATGATAAGAAGAAAAGTTATCTTTCGGCATTAGAATTTGAAAACATTGCAATGCAATACGAAGAGAAAAAAGAGTATACTCCTGCTTACTCAAACTATAATAAATCATATAATTTATTTAAAACTGATAG
>JABIME010000240.1 GCA_018654125.1 Candidatus Cloacimonadota bacterium | reverse complement strand
TAGGATCAAGAAAGAATTATTATCATTCTCCGCAAGAAGATGCATTGATTTTTGGAATGAATATAATAGAAAATATAAAATAAAAGGTAACATTATGGGAAATGGAATGTTTATTACTTTTGAAGGAATTGAAGGATGTGGGAAATCTACACAGGCTCGTATGCTTAGAGAGTTCCTAATAAAAAAAGGGAAGCGGGTATTCCTTACTCGTGAACCAGGTGGTCCAAAGATTGCTGAAGAGATCCGTGAAATGCTTCTAAGTGTTGCAAATAAAGAGATGCTACCTCAAACAGAGGTTCTTTTATATATGGCTTCTAGAAGTCAGCATACTGGCGAATGGATAATACCGGAACTGGAAAAAGGGAAGATAGTAATTTCCGATAGATATTATGATTCAACATTTGCATATCAGGGAGCTGCCAGAAAGATTGATGGAAAGCTTATTGACACAATTAGGAGATATGCAACTTTTGGACTTATTCCGAATATTACTTTTCTGGTAGATTTACCGGAAGAGATCGGTTTATCTAGAATTTTGGCGAAAGATGCCGATAGATTGGAACAAGAATCGATGGAGTTCCATAAAAAAGTAAGAAAAGGTTTTTTAGATCTTGCAAAAAAAGAACCTGAAAGATTTAAAGTTTTAGATGGAAAAAAAAGAATTAAAGAAATACACAATGACGTAATTAGTATAATGATCAAGGAGTTAGATAAATGAAAGAGCAACTTAATAAAATGAGTAAAATTCTGTTTTCAGCAAGTGTAATTGGCTGGATAATTATTGGAGTGCTGCTTTTTAATGTTGTAAACGTAGATGCATCCAATTCTGAAGATGCAAATATATACAAGAAGCTAAAGCTTTTTAGTGAAGCACTTTTCAATGTAAGACAAAATTATGTAGAAGAGCTTGATGTAGATGATTTGATAGATTCTGCAATTAAGGGAATGTTGGATGAAGTAGATCCGCATACAACATATTTTACCCCAGATGAATTTGATAAATTTAGTACGGATACAAAGGGCGAATTCGGTGGTCTTGGAATATCAATTGATAAGAAGGGAGAATACATCACAGTTGTAGCTCCAATCGAGGGAACACCTGCTTATCGTTTAGGGATTATGGCCGGTGATAAAATATCTAAAGTCGATGGTGAAAGTGTAGTTGGTGTATCAACCGATGAATCTATCTCAAAAATGCGTGGTGAACCCGGTACAGAAGTTACGATTTCTATTATTAGACCAGGTGTTGAAGAAGAGTTAGATTTTGAAATTACTCGAGAAATAATTAAGATACATAGTATTCCATATTCATTTAAACTTGATAACGGAATTGGTTATATGAGAATACGTCAATTCAATGCAAATACAACTTCCGACATGAGAGAGAAGCTAGATGAACTTGAAGAGGAAGGAATAAAAGGACTTGTTATTGATCTTAGATTTAATCCAGGTGGATTGCTAAGAGAAGCAATAAATACAGTAAATGAATTCATTGGAAAGGGTAAACTTGTTGTATTTACAAAGGGTAGAGCACCTCAAACAAACATGGAATATTTAACACGATATAATAGGATTAGAGATGATTACCCTGTTATAGTCCTTATAAATAGTGGCTCTGCAAGTGCTTCCGAGATATTTGCAGGTTCTTTACAGGATTGGGATCGTGGACTGGTTGTTGGCCAGACATCTTTTGGAAAAGGTTCAGTTCAACGATTATTCCCACTTTCTGATGGAAATGGAATAAAAATAACAACTGCGAAATATTATATTAAGTCTGGTAGATGCATCCATAAAGATCTTAATGATAAATTAATGAAAGACGAGCGTGTAAAAAATGGAGAAATCTCTAAAGAAGAAATTGAAGAAATGAAGGAAGAAGCAGATATTAAGAATCATGAAAATATCTATTACACAAACAAAGGTAGAAAAGTTTATGGTGGTGGTGGAATTACGCCTGATATAGAGATCAAGCAATCTCTTTTAACCGATCTGGGTGTAGACCTTCGTAGGAAGAATGTTTTCTTTAATTATTCTGTAGATTACTTATTAGATCATGAAGATAAAATTGCACTTGATTACTTAGCTTCTGAAAAAGATATTAAGAATCTTTTAAAATTTGCAGAAGGTGAGGAAATTGAATTTGAACAAGTTGAGGCAGATAGTATTTATGACTGGCTTCAGAATGAATTAACGAGTAATGTTATAGGTAGAAAATTCGGAGAAGTTGAACGCTATAAAGTTATTCTGAGAGAGGATACACAACTTCAGGAGACTTTAGATATCTTTGAAAAATACCCAACACTTGAAGAAATGTATAAATATGCTGAGGAAACTGCACAGAAAAAAGAAGAGAAAATTGAGGATAATGAATAAAATTATCCATTTATTCAAATAGATAGTAAAAACCTTCCGGTTTGTGTAGAACAGGAAGGTTTTTTTTGTTTTATGCATTTATAAATAATATAATATATAATACTAATATCAATAATTCTTGACATTATTAAAATATTTTAGTTTTGAGATTAAATTAAAATTATATTAATATGGAGATATATTTTGGAAAAATATTTAGTAACAAGTGCACTAACCTATGCTAACGGAAAACTGCATATTGGTCATATAGCTGGATCATATTTAAATGCAGATATTTTTGTTAGATATCAAAGATTAATTGGAAATGATGTCTTATATGTTGGCGGATCGGATGATTATGGAACTCCAATCTCACTTAAGGCAGAAGAAGAAAATGTGTCACCAAAAGATATTGTAGATAAATTTAATAAAAGCATGAGAGCAGATCTTGAAGGGCTAAACATACAGTTAGATAACTTTTCGGGAACTTCACATCCAAATCACATAAAGGATTCTCAAGATTTTTTTACAAATTTGTATGATGCAGGATATATAACCAAAAAAAATCTTAAACAATTTTATGATGAGAAACAAAATCGATTTTTATCGGATAGATATGTTGAAGGGATCTGTCCATTTTGTAAAGCAGATGGAGCCAGAGGTGATCAATGTGATAGTTGTGGCAAACTAATTGATGCAATGGATCTTATAGAGCCCAAAAGCAAATTATCTGGTGAGATTCCAATTATAAAAGATACAATACATTGGTATCTTGATCTTCCAAAATTTGAAAAAGAGTTACGTGATTGGTTAGATACAAAAACATATTGGAAAGATAACGTTAAGAATTTTGTTCTGAGTTGGCTAAATGAAGGTTTGCAAGCTCGAGGAATAACTCGTGACTTGAATTGGGGAGTTCCTATTCCACTTGAAAATACTGAAGGGAAAGTTCTCTATGTGTGGTTTGATGCACCAATTGGATATCTTTCTTCTACTAAAGAATGGGCAGAAAGAATTGGTGAACCTGATAAATGGAAAGATTACTGGCTTAACGAAGAGACTAAAATGATACACTTTTTAGGAAAGGACAACATTCCATTTCATGCTATAATTTGGCCTGCAATGCTTTCTAAACAGAAAGAAAATTTTGTTCTACCTCATAATGTTCCGGCTAATGAATTCTTAAATCTAGAAGGACAAAAGATGTCTACAAGTAGAGATTGGACAGTTTGGGTGGAAGACTATTTAAAGTATTTTGATGGTGAATATTTGCGATATGTTCTGGCTGTAAACGCTCCTGAAACAAAAGATAGTGATTTCAGTTGGGAAGATTTCAAAATGCGTATAAACTCAGAGCTTAACAATGTTTTAGGTAATTTGGCAAACAGGACATGTGTATTTGCAAATAAGTATTTTGATGGTTTGATAAAGCAACCAAAAGCAATTTCAGAATTATCTCAGAAAACACTGAATGAAGTGCATGATCTTGCTTTAGAAGTAGGTAAATCATATTCTAATTATAATGTCAGGAAAGCAACTAAGCAATTTATGAATATTGCCAGAATAGGTAATAAATACTTCGATGAGACGCAACCCTGGAAAAAGATTAAAGAAGATAGAGATAAAGCTTCTGAAACTTTATATGTTTGTTTAGAAATATTGCGAGTTCTCTCTATCGTTGCATCTCCTGTGATTCCTAAGAGTATGAAGATCTTACATGACATGATAAATAAAGGGAGTGTAATTGCTTGGAATGATTTAGTAAAAAATTCTGCGGAATATTCAATAACAAATATTGAAAGATTATTTAGAAAGATCGAAGAAAAAGAGGTTGCTGAGCAGTTAGAGATTCTGAAGAAAAAACAACAAGATAGTATTAAAGAAGAAGTAATTATTGAACATAAACCAGAAATCGAGTATGAAGATTTTATGAAGCTTGAATTCAGAATTGTAAAAATATTAGAAGCTGAGAAAGTAAAAAAGTCTAATAAACTACTCAAATTAAAAGTGAATATAGGTGGGGAAGAGAGAACAGTAATAGCTGGTATTGGCAAAAACTACCAACCAGAAGAACTTATTGGTAAGAAGGTTCCAATGCTGATAAATTTAAAGCCAAGAAAAGTAATGGGGATTGAATCTCAAGCGATGATTTTGGCTGCAGAAGAAGATGGAAAGCTTTCTATTTTACATCCTGACAAAGATGTGAAAGAGGGAAGTGAGATTTCCTAATAAGAACTTAAATTAATGAATTTCGAAAGTATTTTTCAGAATGCTATTGATGCAAATCTCATAGTTAACTGTGAAACAGGAGCGATCATGGAGGCAAATATGATAGCATCACAGTTTTTCCAATTGAACAGAAATGAATTAATTAGTACAATTTTCGAAAATCTTTTTGAAGATGAAGATGAAATATCTTCAAGAGAGGAAATACTAAATGTTCAATCTTTTCAAGATAATGTCTCGATCCGTAAGCACATTACAAATAATGGTGATGTTCTTTCTTTTGAAATGCTTATATCAATAATTGAATGGAACGATTCAAATGCTCTATTTGTTTCTATGAGAAACGTAACCGAACGTAAAGCTAATGAAAAAAAATTGCAGGATGCTTATGTTAAATTGGAAAAACTATCACGTGCAGACCCATTAACTGAATTGGCAAACAGAAGAGCATTAACAGAGAGTTTAGAGTATGAGATAAGCAGGTTTGGAAGAAATAAAGAGAATTTCTCTATTATACTATCTGACATTGATGATTATAAACAGATCAATGATACATTTGGACATGATGCTGGTGACTTTGTTCTTGTTGAGTTGGCTAAGTTTATGACGCAATCACTTCGCAAGCAAGACGTTGTAGGACGTTGGGGTGGAGATGAATTCCTAATTATCTTACCACAGACGAACATAGCGGGAGGCAAATTATTAGGTGATAAATTAAGGACTAAAATTTGTGAGAGAGTATTTATTTTTGATGAGAAGATAATTAAACTTTCAATGACTTTTGGTGTTTCTGAGTATTCCGGAATTTGCAGCTATGATAATTGTATTACAAATGCTGATAAGGCATTATATAAAGCAAAAGAATTAGGTAAGAATAAAGTTATAACGTATGATGAATTGTAAGTATAACTGTAGCAAAGGAGGATAAGATCAATAATAAAATTATTAATAGCAAAAATTTAAAAGGTTCTTTTTTAACGAAAAGGAAAGCACCTGTAGAACTTATTGTAATTCTAATATCTATTATTGTTGTTTTTACTTTATTAAAAATATTTAATGTTGCAAATCATATGATGGGAACTTATGGGTTTTTTAAGTATAAACTCGTAATTGAGTTTCTTATTGTTTTCTTCATTTTATCTATTGGTTTAATAATATTTACTAACAGAAGGTTTAAGGAATATAAGGAAGATCTCGATGAGTGGATGGATCTTGACCATAAGTTACTTCAATATGAAAAAAAGTTTGAAAATATTGTATATAATGTGCCAGGCATCGCGATTTATGCTGTAGATAAAGATCACAGTGTAACGTATTGGAATCGCGCATCAGAAAAAATGTATGGGTACAAAAATAGCAAAGCAATGGGTAGAAAGATCGAAGAGCTGATAGTTCCAAGTTCCACTTTTGTAAAATTTAAGAAAAATATTGATAGATTTTATGAGAGTAATATTGAGATCGAACCTGGTGAAATAGAGTATCTTCATAAAAATAAATCTCAATTGAATGTTTTAACAAGTTTTCATAAACATGAAAATATCTTTGGAAAACAGGAACTTTATAATTTATCTGTTGATATGACAGAACTAAAACGTATTAAAAAAGAGTTAAGGAAATCTAATACAAGATTACATACACTTGCCAGAACAGATTCACTAACTCAGCTTCCAAACAGACGTGCAATACTAGAAAAAATAGAATATGAAAAACTTAAGTTTCAACGTTCTAAAGAAGTTTTTACAATTGCAATGATAGATTTGGATAATTTTAAGAATATTAATGATAAATACGGGCATGAATGCGGAGATTTTGTTCTAAAACAAATATCAGATTTGATGGTAGACCTAGTTAGGAAGCAAGATGCTGTTGGCAGATATGGTGGAGAGGAATTTGTTTTACTGCTTCCTCAAACTGATGCTAAAGGTGCCCTACATGTAACAAAATTAATTCTACAACAAATTGCAAAATTTCCGATAACATTTAAAGATAAAGAGATCTCTCTAACTGCTACAATAGGAGTTTGTGATTATACAAATGAAGAAGTATCTATTAATGATTTGATTAAACAAGCTGACAAGGCTATGTATAAGGGTAAATCTCAAGGTAAAAACAAGGTTGTTATAGCAAAATGATAAGATAAGGGAATCTTATGACTAAATTAAAAAAAGAACTAGGATTACTCTCTGTATTTAGCATTGCTGCAGGAGCAATGATAAGTTCAGGTCTGTTCATCTTGCCGGGTCTTGCATATTTTAAATCTGGTCCTGCTGTAATTTTAGCATATCTTCTCGCTGGAATTCTTGTACTACCATCAATGTTCAGTAAAGCCGAATTAGCTACAGCCATGCCAAAATCAGGTGGAGACTATTTCTTCATAAATCGTAGTATGGGTGCTGGTTTTGGAACAATCGCAGGGATTTCTGCTTGGTTTTCTTTAGCATTTAAAAGTGCATTTGCATTGGTTGGTATTGGAGCTTTTGCCTCTATTATATATCCGCAGATCACGATTTTCCAGATAAAACTTATAGCTGTTGCATTTTGCATATTCTTTACAATAATAAACCTAAGAAGTACTAAACATGCTGGTAAGCTTCAGGTTTTAATGGTTTTAGGATTACTATTATTATTGTTATATTACGTTACAAAGGGTTTGCCTTATGTAGATAATAGACATTTTGATGTATTCATGAAGGGTGATTTGAAAACACTTTTTATGACCTCGGGATTAATATTTGTATCTTATGGAGGTTTAACCAAGATTGCTAGCGTAGCAGAAGAAGTAAAAAATCCATCACGGAATATTCCACTTGGAATGATGCTAGCTTTTGTAATTGTAACTATTGCTTATGTATTAGTCGTATTTGTAACTGTTGGTGTTTTAGGCGACAAACTTCTTAT
>JABIME010000239.1 GCA_018654125.1 Candidatus Cloacimonadota bacterium | reverse complement strand
TTTGGTATTGGACTCAATTTAGATATTTATCATTCTGAAGTTAACAATGTTTATACTTCTTATAATAATATATGGGAAGGTTTCAATGGTGAATTAAATTTCTTATTGTTCCAACCAAAATTGGGTGCAATCTATTCCCCAATACAAAATTTTAACTTTGGTTTATCATTATTAGTACCTGTAGAAAAAGACCTTACAACAAACTGCGGGATGTTCGTATTAGATTTCGAAAAGAATAAGTTCCCAATGGAAATAGCATTTGGAACAAAATATACAAATACCGTTGTTCCAATATCCGTACTATTTGATTTCAGTCATAAGCACTATTCTGATCTTCCTGAATTTGTTGATTCCAATAATTTTCACTTAGGCTTAGAATATAAGTTAATGGAAAAACTACATCTCAGAACTGGTATGTTTACCAAATTTGATGTTAGAAATACTGACTATATGTTTACAAATAATGCTGGTGATGAATTTGAATACTGGGCTGATTCTGATACATATGAAGATAGAAAATATGTTACTTTTGGTATGTCATATTTTTGGAAGAGAACCGAGATTAATTTAGCAGTTGTAGATAACAGCTTCTTAACAGATAGCGATATTAAGCAAACTTATGCTAAACTTGGTTTCACTATCCAACTGGCACATCCAGAATAATTATTCATAAAATCCCTAAAATAGTAAAGACGCATCCTCCCAAACGGGCGAAAGCCCGTTTTTTTTTAGGGAGAACTATTCTCTTATTTCTTACCAGATGCTATACGAAGATATTCTTCAAGATTACTTGTATATCCTTGCAAAGCAGCTTTACCTTTTTCTGTAAGAGAAACTACTGTTTTGGGTTTCCGATTTTCAAAACTCTTCTTAATTTTTATATACTCTGCTGTTTCCAGTTTTCTCAGATGTGTACTTAAGTTCCCATCAGAGACCTCAAGTTCCTTTTTAAGATAAGTAAAATCGGCTGATTCAGTATGCAGAAGCAGAATTAATACCGCTAATCGGACTCGTGAGTGAATTACCGGATCCAATTCTGCAAATTTATTTTCCATTTTGCTTCCTTGTCAGACTATTCAATATGAAGCCCGGAATTATATTATTAACAACAAGAAGCAGAACGAATGTTCCCATAAATACAACTTCATTTCTTATAACTAGAAATAGTATGCTGCCAACCCACCAAAGGATTCCATTAACTAGCGACATTTTCTGCTTAATTAAAATTCCGGTAGAAATGTTAGCGATTCCCATAAGTAAACATACCATAGTATAAACTACATACCACCTATAAGCATTTAAGTATGGGAAAACAAAAGCTACAAAAAACATTGCGATCATTGTACTGATCCAAATTGCACCCAAACCTAGATCTGGATAGTTGATTCCGCTTTTTTCTTTAAAAACTTTTTTTGAATAAACAGCACTTACAATAGCTCCTCCGATTCCAAAAAATGCCCAAGAAAATCCTATTAAATTGTACAAACCCGTATTCATGAGAATGTACATAGAAACAATAGCCAGAGAGATTATAATCCCCCACAATAGATGATAAAAACCTGTTTGATTATGCTTAGTCTTAGTTTTTTCGAGCATATCTTTTATAACTTCTAATGCTTGTTCATTTGTAATTTGATCCATGCGACCTCCTTTTTTCTTTTAAAGTACTTTGCAATACAAAGTCATTTCTAATATGAAGTCAGGATTGTCAAATCTTTTTTTATTTTTTAACTCATTTACAGTAAAATTACTCGTTTTTCACTTGTTATGAATTACCTGAAATATTACACTATTTGTATCTTCATTCGCTTATTAATTCGACCCTTGCTTTTGTAACCTGTAATTATTATCGTTCCGATCTCTGATGTATTATTAACGTGAGTCCCACCATCAGCCTGCAGATCTAGATCACCGATCTTTACAACTCTGATCTCCGTTAATCCTGGTGGTAGCAGGTTGATCTTGGTTCGTATAAGGTCAGGGATCTTATCTGCTTCAGCTCTGGGTAAAATTTGGGATGTTATAGCCAGTCCTCTTTTGATCTCTGTATTTACTTTTTCCTCGATCTCAGCTGTCATCTCTGCATTTAATTTTTCAAATTCAAAATCCAGCCTACCGGAAAGCGGTTCGAATGTACCACCTGTTACCTGTACCTTATAATTCTGCCACACAACTGCACTAAGAGAGTGCATGGCAGTATGAGTACGCATCATCTTATAACGTCTGTCCCAATCTATTTCACCAGATATTTCTGAATTAATAGCAGGTAGTTCACCTTGTAGGAAATGCCAGATCTCTCCGTTGAGCTTCTTCACTTTTATCACTTGAGAAGTTTTATCATCAAACACTATCTCACCCATGTCGCAGGGCTGACCGCCACCAGTTGGATAGAATGCAGTTCGATCTAATACTATTGCATTATCATCTATATTTTCTTCAATAACTTTTGCCGTAAATTCTTTTAAATAACTATCTTCTAAAAACAATAATTTTGTCATTGTAACTCCCATTAAATTTAGCCTTACAGCAAGAGAATTATTGCCAATTGAATTGTCAACTGAGAACCAAATGCCTGCATTATCTATCATTTTATTTGCTAGTGTTAACTAATTATATGTTTGACACTTAATTAATTAGCTACAAATTTTGTTATTAAATTTCTAATATTATTAAATGAAAAACACAAACATACATGAAACGGGAGGAACAATGAAGAAGATATTTACCCTGATCTTGATAATAATTCTTTTTACATCTTTATTAGCAGAAACCAAAAATAACAAAGCTAAAAAAACAACCGAACCAACAGGTAAACTTGCCGGCCAAGTAACTGATGAAAAAGGCAACCCGGTTCAATATGCAAACGTATCTGTGTTATCTGGTAAAAATAAAGTTACAGGTATACAAACTAAAGAAAATGGCTCATATCTCATTATTGGCATCACTCCCGGAGAGTATGATGTACTATGTACGAGAACAGGATATAAAGCCAAAAAAATAACCGGTGTTAAGATCAATTCAGCTCTCACAACTATCTTAAATATATCTATAAAACAGCAAGACATAGAAACAGAAGGAATAGAGGTAATTGAAAATAAAGATGAAATAGTTATACCAACCAATACAGGTTCAGGAAAAACTGAAGATAAAGACGTAAGAGGTGGGAAATCAAACGAAACGTCTTACACTGTAGACGGAATGTCAGTTTCTGATCCTGTTAAGGAAGATACCTTAATAGAAGAAGACTTTGATGCTGAAGACGAAAGTGATATTGAAGTAATTGAAACAATTGGTTCTACCTCTCTAAAACCATACAGAGAAACATCTAAAACCGTATCAAAAAAAGGTGTAAAACCTTCACCCGGGAAACCTTATTCTTCAGTTACAGCGTCTTCCTATTCCGGATTAAAAGCAGGATTTGTGGATGACAATAAACAATTTAATTATTTCTTGAACTTTTTAGAGATATACAAAAGACAGGTGAATGCATTTCCCATAAATATTAGTGAAAGAATTGTATTGAATATAAAAGATGGAATGGGAAAATCATTACCTGATGCAAAACTGAGGATCTTTTCCGGTAATAAAGAATTAGAAAACGGATTATCATATTCAGATGGAAGCTACCTCTTCTTCCCCACAGAATATAAAAGAAACATTAGTAAATACAGGCTAGAAGTTGAATATGATTGTATCATCGAAGATCTAATTATAGATCGCCAAGGAAAACGGGAGATAGATGTTACATTGGCAAATATTCAAAAAGCTGCAATGAAGAATATCCCGCTGGATCTTCTGTTTATACTAGATACCACCGGAAGTATGGGAGAAGAGATCAGAAGACTTCGTAACAGCATAGAGATCATTAATCTTAATATTTCCGAAATTTCCCCTAAACCAGAAATACGTTACGGAATGGTTTTATACAAAGATACCAAGGATGCATATATTACAAAAGTTATCCC
>JABIME010000238.1 GCA_018654125.1 Candidatus Cloacimonadota bacterium | reverse complement strand
GGTCATATTTGCCAAAACCTCTATCTTGCCTGCGAAGGTATAAATGCAGGAACTTGTGCAATTGCAGCTTATGATCAGGAAAAAGTTGATACATTAATTAATGTTGATGGCAAAGATGAATTTTCTGTTTATCTTTCGCCGATTGGGAAATACTAGAGGATTTTTTGGTTATGAACGTTGATAAAGATAATGTCTTCACGGTTTCAGAAGTAAACAGCCACATTCACAATGTAATAAAAGATAGCATTCCTAATCTATATGTGGAAGGTGAGATCTCAAATTTCACACATCACCGTTCGGGACATATTTATTTCTCTTTGAAAGATGAAAAAAGTACTCTGCGATGCGTTTTCTTCAAAGCAGCCAACCTCTCATTAAGATTCCAACCTAAAGTAGGCGATAAAGTGATCTGTTTAGGTAAGATATCTGTTTATGAAAAAGGTGGGAGTTATCAACTGAATGTGAACAGAATGCTGCCTTCTGGGATAGGAGAGTTACAGCTTAAATTTGATGAATTAAAACGTAAATTATCAGAAGAAGGTTTGTTTGAAAAAGAACATAAAAAAGCAATACCAAAATTCCCAGAATCTGTTGGAATAATAACTTCTTCCACCGGAGCTGCAGTTGAAGATATTCGCAATGTAATTTCACGACGATATCCAACAAGGATCTATCTCTATCCTGCTACTGTTCAAGGTAAAAATGCAGCTGAGGAGATAATAGCCGGCATTGAATATTTCAATACTGAATTCCCTGTTGATGTGCTAATAGTTGGTCGTGGTGGAGGTTCACAAGAAGACCTCTTCTGCTTTAATGATGAAACCCTAGCCAGAGAAATATTTAATTCTGCCATTCCCATCATCTCTGCTGTTGGACATGAGATAGATTTTACGATCTCTGATTTTGTAGCAGATCTTCATGCCCCTACTCCCTCTGCTGCTGCCGAACTCGCTGTACCAGACAGAAGAGAACTTGCAGACAAGATAAGCAGTTTATTCAGTAATTTACGATATTCAACTCAGCACTATTTCAATTCTAAAAAGCTTGAAATACAGGAACTGGAAAATGCATTGGAAAGACAACATCCAAAAAATATTTTAAAAGATCTTCATGCCAGGATAGAGCAAAGCGTAATGAGATTAAGAAGTACCACGCATAACACATTACAGTCAAAACGAAATAAATTGGAAATTATTTTTAATGAACTAAGAGAATTGTCTCCACACGAAGCGCTAAAACGTGGATACAGTTTAATTAGAAAACAGAAGAAAATATTAAATTCCATTAAGAGCATTAATATATCTGATAAATTACAACTGATATTTTCTGATGGTAAATGCACTGCTGAAATAATTGAAAAGCAGAAAAATTTATCAATAGCCAAAAAGAAATGAAAAAAACAATAATCGTTTTAACTATGTTTGTTACTATTTCATTAAACGCTCAAATTCGTGCAATGTGGGTACCTATATGGGAAATCACCACGCCCGAAAAAGCTGATCAAGTAATTAGTGATTTGAATAAGCATGATATAAATCAGCTTCTTGTTCAAGTTCGATATCGCGGTGATGCCGCATATACTCCAAACAAAATATCTAACTTTTACAAAAATAACGAGAAGCAATATCATGCAGTTAAAGATTCTCTCTTTGATCCGCTTGACTATTTATTAGCAATTAGAACAAATACTAACCTAGAAATTCATGCTTGGGTTACAACTTTTGTTATTACGGGTCATAACCTTGAAAAACTGCATCCGGAACATATCTATTTTACAAATCCGGAACTGGTAACCAGTAATTTTTCACAGGAGAAAATGAATTACGAAAGCTACATGGGTGCATATCTTGATCCTGGAATTCCACAAGTTCAAAAGTACACAAAAAATGTGATCCTTGATCTTGTATCAAATTATAAAATCGATGGAATTCATTTAGATTATATTCGTTATCCTGACTCTCATTTTGGATTTGCTGAATTGGCTTTAGAAGCATATAAAAAAGATGTGAAATTTCAAGATGCTGGTGCATGGAAGCAATGGAAGGAAGATCAAATCACAAATTTCGTGAAAGATATCTATGCAAATATACAGAAAATATCTCCAAATGTAGAATTAACAGCAGCAGTAATTTCCAACCTAGATGAAGCTGAAAGATTCTCTCAAAACTGGGTAAAATGGCTACAGGAAGGATATTTAGATAGAGCTTATTTAATGGAGTATTCTACATCAACTACATCTATTGAGAAACATCTTAATTTCCTTTCTAATTATGATATGAATGATAAAATTGTTGTTGGATTACGCTGTTGGAGTACTGCTTACAAATATCCAGCTTACAAAATTAATGAGAAAATAAAACTTGTGAATAGAAAGAATTTTGTGGGTTATGCTTTATTTAGCTATACTGGCATTATCGAATCACAATATTTTAATAGTTTAAAAATAAAATAGGATAAAAATTATGCGAGTAGATAAATTATTAAATAAATTATGTCTGGTTAAAACCAGAAGTATAGCAAAAAATGCATGTGACAAGAAACTTGTTAAGATCAACGGAAAAATAGCCAAGGCAAGTGCAACAATTGTTGATGATGATATAATTGAATATGAGCTTTATGGATATTTTAATAAGGTAAAGATCACAGAAGTTCCTATAAGAAATGTTTCAAAAGCAAAAGCGCCTGAATTTTACGAAATATTAGAGAGGGAAACATTAGATTTATCGTAATACAAGGCTCCGCTTCGAGATAAATTTCTCAAGTGTTAAGACAAATCTATACAAATTATAAATAAAAAAAGCGTCTGATAATTCAGACGCTTTTTTCAAATCTAGTGCGTATTACTCGTCGTAATTTTCCATCTCACTTTGCAAATCACCAAAAGCTTGTGAAGCTTTAAATTGATTATATAAAGCTTCTTCATTCTTGATTTGACCCATAAGATTTTTGTTAACTGCTTCTTTAGGAACGCTAACACGAACAAATGTTTGGTAACGGTTATCTTCAGTAATAATTGTCTCCTGCTTAGATACCATTACATTTGCAAATTTAGCTTTTGCAACAGCTTTTACAACTTTACTAGTAAGAGCAAGAACTTGAGGATTTTCTACTCCAGCCTCTTCTTCATAGTTCTTAACCATACCCTTTACATAAGTTTCTACATACTGAGCTGCTTGCAACATTGCATTTGCGTAAGCTGCATCGTATGATGAATTTTGTGAAACTTTAGTTGCCATGCCGTAAGTTTGAACGTACTCGGCATTACCTTGATCTTGCCACCATTCTGGATAATAAAGTTTCTTTACGCCTTTACCACCACCTTTTCCGCAAGCAGTAACAAGAAGCATTACAACTACTAACACTGCTAAGATCTTTAATAATTTCATATTCCCTCCTCCATTTTTTATTTATTAATGAATGCTTTCTGCATTCTTCACATATTTTATTTTATTTATAGGAATGATCTCATGTTTCTCATTAATTTCGAAAACGTTCCAACAATTGCCCCGAAAATTGTGAGGAACTTCAAAACTGGCAAGCAATTTATTTTTACCATATACAAAAACCTGTGCATTACTTCGCGAAAGTCCTTTACTTCGTTTACTATCTCTATTTGAATAATCATGCACAGAATATCTATAGTTACCAACTGCAGGCTTATAAATCGTAGCTGTTTCAGGTCCATACTTATCCATATCATCTCTATCTAAGAAATCTTTTCCACCTATCGGATATTTATTTCTGTACCATATATGGAAGTCTCCACCATCTGGGTTGGGTCCAGAAAGATGAGCATCGAGATCTCTTGGTCTGCTTCCCCAAGTAAGAACAATACGGAATTCTTTTATCTGTGGTGAAAGAGCACATACTATTTCTCTTGGGGTTTCATCTGCCCCCATACGAACATTTGCGTTTGTACTAATGTATCCATCTCTTGCTATATCTAGTTTATATTGTCCAATTTCTGCTTCGAATATGAAAATTCCAGTTTCATCTGTAACAGATTGTCGGCTCTGTTTCATATAATCTGTAATGCTTATTTGCGCATCTTTAAGTGGTTCTCCCGTTACAGCATCCAGTATGCTTCCAACAATAATTCTCGATTTTGGATAATACTTAATTTCCCGATCAACTTCACCACTTGAAGCATCGAGAGTAAATACTTTACAGGCTAATCCCGATCCTTGTGGAACCTTTATGAGATCTATTAAATTCCCATCTTTAAAAACAGAGATCATTGGCTTACTCATACTTATTAAGTTAGGATCATCATTCATGTCATCATCAGCAAATTTGTCTTTAATCCAGAAAGTAAAAAAGCCTTCATCACCTTTTACTTTGAAAACCTGTTGCGCATCTATAGACATTCCTTCTCCAACAGAGATCAATTTACCTTCCAAAGCTTCTGAAGCTCCACCTCCACTTAAGAAAGCATGATCTTCTCCAATTGATCCACTGAGAAAGCCATTACACTCACCTTCGAATTCATCCCAACTAAGATTTATTTGATATTCAACAGCAATTAGTATGCAATTTATTAATATTAATAATAGTATAAACTTTAATTTCATTTTTTCTCCTGCACAGAAAAAAGGAATTTGAAACAACTACGTCAAGAAAAATTGTTCAATCTTTCAATTCGAAATATTATAAATCGATATCCTCTTCATAATTACCGATCACATTTTCTACTCTAATAATTTGAATAAAGCCAACACCTTTTTTATCAAGATCGATTCCGTTCTCTTTAAGAAGTTCAGCCAACTTGTGAGCTGTGTTTTTATTTTCTACATAAGCTAAAATCACATTAGATTCCTTACTTTTACCCTGAGCCATATAACTTAATCCAGCAAAAACTGGCATTTCATATGCAAGCTTTCTTGCCATCGAAGTGGAATCTAATATCGAAGCATTTGTGATACCTATTTCAATCATTGAGTTCATTACATCATCTGCTTTATCAATATTATTTAGTGTTAATATCAACAAGTATCTTTCTTTTTCATGAGAAGTTACAACTTCATCATCAAATTTATTTAAAATTGAAATAACCTCATCTTGTGTCTTACAATCTAGAAGTGCTTCTCTGAATTTTTTCTTTTTTAAAAGTCTATTTGATTGAGCT
>JABIME010000024.1 GCA_018654125.1 Candidatus Cloacimonadota bacterium | reverse complement strand
TTATTCTATAAAAAACTATATGCAACTGGACGAAGTTTCCAGAAGAAATTTGGAATTAATTAAATCTATTAGATATAATAATTCATTTGGAAGTTTAATCTCGATTATGGACGAAACAGGGACCCCAATGGGTGCTCGTAAACTTCGTGATTGGCTTTTGAATCCTTTGTTAGACAAAGAAAAAATTGAAATGAGACTCAATGCAGTTCAAGAATTAAAGGAAAAATTTTCTCTCACAACCGATGTTCGAAATCTATTCAAAACAATTGGTGACCTAAGCAGGATCCTTGGTAAGATCGGAACAAAACGTGTGAATCCCCGTGATGCAATTGCATTGAAAAATTATTTGGAAACTGCTTCAGTTTTATCTGATATGTTGAATGAATTTGATAATGCTTTTCTCCACTCGTTACAACAGGAAATTGCGGATTATTCCAATATTATTGCGTTAATAAACAGAACGGTAATGGATGAACCACCAATTGTTATAACTGAAGGAAATATAATAAATAATGATTTTAATGCTGATCTTGATGAATTGCGTGAAGTAAGTAAGAATGGAAAAGGTTGGATAGCCAGACTTGAAGAAGAAGAGAAGAAGAAGACAGGAATATCATCATTAAAAGTAAATTATAATCGTGTATTTGGTTATTATATAGAAGTTACTGCAAGGCACAAAGACAAAATTCCAGAGTACTATATCAGGAAACAAACCTTAGTGAATTCAGAGCGATATATAAGTCCGCAGCTAAAAGAATTTGAAGCAAAAGTTTTGGGTGCTGAAGAGAGAATTAAAAATCTGGAATATGAGTTATTTATTGATATAAGAGATAGGCTGTATGATGAGATAGAACCAATTCAAAAATATGTAGAAGTTGTAGCCATTATCGACGTTCTGGCTAATCTTGCTCAACTTGCTTATAAAAATAATTATGCTAAACCAGAGTTTAATGAAGATGGTTATATCGATGTTAAGCAAAGCCGGCATCCAGTTATAGAGAAATTATTAAAGGATGAAGAATTCATCCCTAACGATATTCATATGAGCAATAAAGATAATCAGATCTCTCTTATTACGGGCCCTAATATGGCAGGTAAATCAACCTACTTGCGGCAGGTTGGGTTACTAGCGATCATGGCTCAAATGGGGAGTTTCATCCCAGTTACAAGTGCAAATTTACCAATCTTTGATAAAGTTTTTACACGAGTTGGAGCTTCAGACAATTTGGCAATGGGGCAGAGTACGTTTCTTGTTGAGATGATAGAAGCTGCAAATATTTTAAATTCTGCAACTCCTGATTCATTGATATTGCTTGATGAGATCGGCCGTGGTACAAGTACATTTGATGGACTGAGCCTTGCTTGGTCAATTGTAGAATATATCCATAATAATTCCAAAATATCTGCAAAAACTCTTTTCGCAACTCATTATCATGAACTTACAGAACTAGAGAATATTCTGCCACGAGTTAAGAATTTTAATATAGTTGTAAAAGAATGGAACGATAAGATAATATTTTTAAGGAAGATAGAGCGTGGCTCTGCTGATCAAAGTTATGGAATTCAAGTAGCGCGTTTAGCAGGAGTACCGGATAAAGTTATTAAGAGAGCAAAACAGATCTTACATAATCTTGAAGAACACGAGATCAGTCCTCAGGGGCTTTCCTCGAAAGCTAAGAAACAACTTCCTAATTATCATATTAATCAATTGGATATTTTTGATGCTATCATAGAAAAATCTGAAGAGAAGAATGAGATATTAGAAACTATAAAAAATTTAGATGTGAATAAATTAACCCCAATTGAAGCTATTAATAAACTTTCTGAATTGAAGAATAAATTGTAGATTGGAGCTATATAAATGATATTAGTGAGTGCTTGCTTAGCAGGTATAAAATGTCGTTATGATGGGAATGATAATGCAAATCACAAAGTTATTGAGATGGTTAAGAAGGGACTGGCGATACCTATCTGTCCTGAGCAATTAGGAGGCCTAGAAACTCCACGTATTCCAGCAGAGATCAATGAAGATAAAGTTATAAATAAAAAAGGTGAAAATGTTTCATCACAATTTAAAAAGGGAGCTAAAGAAACCTTGCGAATAGCAGAACTTGTTAGTTGTTATAAAGCAATATTAAAGCAAAGTTCACCGTCATGTGGTTATGGTAAAATTTATGATGGAAGTCATACAGGAAGGATTATTGATGGAATGGGGTTAACAGCAAAATTATTATCCCAAAAGGGAATTATTATACTCACAGAAGAAGATTTATAACAAATAAAAAAGCCGAGATTAAATTTCTTTAACTCGGCTAATCTATATAAGATAATTATTTATTTACCTTTTTTCTTATGTCTATTTTTACGAAGTCTTTTTTTACGCTTGTGATTTGCAATTTTATATCTCTTTCTTTTCTTTCCGCAGGGCATTCATCCTCCAATGCTATTTTAATTTGTCGTTGTTAGCTTCGTTAACTTCTTCTTTAAAAGCTCTTGAAAATTTGAATGTAGGAACTATGCGTGCAGGAACTTCAACTTTTTCATCAGTTTTTGGGTTACGTCCTATACGAGATTTACGTTCTTTAAGTTTGAATGTACCAAACCCTCTAATCTCGATATGCTTTCCATCTTTCATTGAATCTTTTACTGAATCTAAAAATGCATCAACTGCAAGTGCTACATCTTTACGGATAATTCCAGTCTCAGCTGAAATAACTCTTACTAAATCTGCTTTTGTCATAATTTATTACTCCTTATTAATTTATCATCGGTACTCTTTGTTCAAGAGGGGGTTTTTTCTGTCAAGAACTTTCTAGGTAACCTTGTGTATTTAGGTATTTTAGCACAAATTAGGTATAATTACGTTATTATTAATACTAATTTCATTATTATATTTGAAGCATGAATTTTGAATCTAAAAATTAGTAAATGTCGCTATTTGAGCATGTGATAAACGATTGATGACAGGCAATTATTCATTGACAGTAAAAAACTCATTATTTATTTGGATAATCTTAAATCATAATTAAACAGAGGTAATAAGAGAAATGGAAAATGTAAAATTTGC
>JABIME010000023.1 GCA_018654125.1 Candidatus Cloacimonadota bacterium | reverse complement strand
ATATGACAAAAAAAGTAATCATCTTATCAGCATTGATCACATTGATTATGATATCTGCTTGTATTGCAGAAAATCCAAAAGGGGAGGCAGAAGACGGCATCAACTGGTTTACAAACTTAGAGGAAGCTCAAGAAATAGCTAAAGAAAAAAACATTCCAATTTTTATTCATTTTACAGGTTCCGACTGGTGTGGATGGTGCTGGAAACTTGAAGAAGAAGTTTATTCCAAACCTGCATTCCAAGATTATGTAGCCGAAAATATGGTTATGGTAACTATCGATTTTCCAAGAGATATTAAACAATCAGAAGAAGTTGTTGCATATAACAGAGATTTAGCAACAAAATTTAATATAAAGGGGTATCCAACAGTCCAATTATTGAATCCTGACGGTACTCCAATTGCTCAAACCGGATTCCAATATGGCGGACCCGAAAAATATATTGAGCACTTAAAGGAATTGTTAATTAAAAAATAAGAATTGAGATCGTTTTGCTTATGTGAAACTGACTCGTAAAAGGAAGGAATTATGAAATTTATTACTTTTATCATTTTGCTGATAAGTGTAAGTTTGGTGGCTGTAGCACCTGCTGAACTAGAAAAAACAGATGCTCTGCACGATGCAAGTGAGTATAAAACAGAACTTGTACAATTGGAAGAGCTATTAGTTGAATTTCCGGAAGATGTTGAAATATTATGGAGATTGGCTCAAGTTCACTTTGATATTGCAGATCAGACAGAAGATGAAGAAGTTCATAAAGCTCATTTTTATCCAGGATTTGAAGTTGCAAAAAAAGCTGTATTAATCGACCCAAATTCTGCAAGAGCAAATCATTGGTATGCAACGTTAATTGGAAAGATCGGTATGCTTGAAGGAACAAAGCAGAAGATCATTAACTCTTATGATGTGGAGGAGTATGGTTTAAAAGCAATTGAGCTTGATCCCTCTTATGATGGCTCTTTACATTTACTTGGTAGATGGCATTATGAGCTTGCTGACTTAAGCTGGGTAGAGAGAACAGTTGCAAAAATAGTTTATGAAACTCCACCAAAAGCAAGTTTTGAAGAGTCAGTTAAATTCTACAAAAAAGCAATTGAAGCTAAAGAAGACGAAGTACGTCATTATTTATGGATCGGTAAAGCATTTTTGAAATTGAAAGATAAAGAAGAAGCAAAAAAATATCTGAAAATAGCTATAGAAATGACACCGCTTGATGACTCTGATAAATTGATGCAGAAAGAAGCTAAAGAACTTCTTAGCAAATTAAAGTAAAATAGATTTGAAATAATTGATTTGATCCTTCAAGGGTAAAACCTTGAAGGATTTTTTTATGTTAGAATTTTTCCATTTTTAATAACACTCTCAACATTATTAGATCCAAAATGATACGGCAGATATTGATACGAAGGCATATCCATAATTAATATATCTGCTTTCTTTCCAACTTCTATACTTCCAATTTTATTACCTAATTCTAAAGAATGAGCTGCATTTATCGTTGATGCCGTAATTGCTTCTGCTGGTGTCATTTTCATTTGCAAACAAGCTAATGTAATTACAAATTGCATACTATCACAATTGCAACTTCCCGGATTATAATCAGTTGCCAATGCAACAGGTAATCCAGCATCTATCATATCACGTGCCCTGGCGTATGATTTCATACCTAAAGAAAATATAGTTCCCGGAAGAAGAACAGCAATAACACCATTATCTCGCATTGCTTTAATCCCATCATCAGATACTGCACCTAAGTGATCGGCAGAAATGGCTTTAACTTCGCCAGCAAGTTTTGCACCACCAATTGGTTTGATCTCATCAGCATGCATTCTAATTTTAAATCCAAGTTCCTTTGCACGATTTAATATCCTGCGAGATTGCTCAATATTATAAACATGATCCTCGGTAAAAATGTCGCAATATTCAGCTAAATCCATTTCCTTAACTTCAGGAAGCATTTCATTAATTAAAATTTCTATATATTTTTCTTTATCATCTTTATATTCAATTGGAAACTCATGAGCACCAAGAAAGGTTGGAATTATATCTATTGGAAGATTCTCATTTAATCTTTTAATAACTTTTAGCATTTTTATTTCACTTTCTGTGGAAAGTCCGTAACCACTTTTTGCTTCTAGGGTTGTTGTTCCATTAGAAATTATTTTCTTAATTCTTTTTTTTGCTAATGTATATAGTTCATCTTCAGAAGTGTTACGGACACCGGCAATACTCGAGCGAATCCCACCACCACTCTGTGAAATCTCTACATAACTTTTTCCTTTAATACGCATTTCAAACTCATTTTCACGTGTTTGCATAAAAACAGGATGAGTGTGAGGATCTACAAAACCAGGCATTACAACTTTATCTGAAGCATCAATAATTTGTTTTGCATCAACATATTTATTAATCAGATCTTTTGTTGAGCCAACATCAATTATTGTATCATCCTTTATAGCAATTGCACCGTTATTGATGATACAAAGGTCGTTCATCTGTGAGCCTGTTCTAGGATTATTTGAACCAGCTAATGTTAGTAATTCTTCAGCATTTATTATTAGTAAATCAACATTCATGAAACACCTCAAATATTTTTTTTGTAGATTTTATAGATCAATAAATTAATGCAAGTGAATTATTAAATTTTAGTCACATTTCATGAACATATTTAGTGTTGAGGTTTGTAGATCCCCAATCAGGTTAGGAATGACAGTTTTGAATTTTTGCTATTATCAAAACAAAATATCATTCCCTCGAAAGCTGGAATCCATTTTTATTTTAACATTGAGGATGATTTAAAAACCTGCTTTATAAGTACTGTTAAACATTTTTATCACTTGACTTGATAACCAAACTAATTAAATTAGCAGATTGATTTAATGAAACTCGATCTGGAGATCATATGGCAAAATTATTCGGCAAAGAATACCATGAGCACTCAAACTCCTGGTTTTTTAAAAGTTCACTTATCAGATTAATGAAAGATGATCTGGTTTATACCCACTATCTTGATGAAGATAACAATGTTGTGTTCAGGTTTGAAGCAATTCCAAAAAAAAAGTATACTTTTTCACCAAAGTTAGAGATCCTTTACGATAAAAAAAGTGAAACAATCATAGATCATACTTGCTCTGAATGTGAAGATGATGAGTGCCGTCATTATCTTTCGATCATTAAATTTGCTTATAACTTTCTTTCTACAGATATACTGGAGAGAAGTTCCGTTCAAACCTACCACACAAGTTTATTAGATTTCAATGAGTTCTGGCAGAGATCAGTATTAAATGCTAAGATAGAAGTTAGCGATATTTATAACAATAAAACCGATAAAATTAGATT
>JABIME010000237.1 GCA_018654125.1 Candidatus Cloacimonadota bacterium | reverse complement strand
AATTGGAATCGAAAGTGTTGCGGTTTCACCAGGATCAAGAACACCATCTCCACCTGAATCGGCTATTGTCATAAATCCTGCTTCAAACAATGGTGCATTGAAGGTGATGAAAATATTTGAATTCCAGGTTGATTGCCCAATCATTTCTATATCAAACAAAATTTGATGTTGATCTGGAATATTATTGGCAACTTCAATCTCAAAAGCATCATTAATAGTTATAGATGATCCAGCAGAAATATTGCCTATTGGTGAATTTGCAGAAGTTATTGTTGCAAAATCATCGTTAGTTGAGATGATCGCACTTACATTTGTTGCTTCATCTATTCCAACGTTTTCAAAAGTAACATTTAAAGTAATAGTTTCATTAAATTCTGGAATATTATTGTTATCATCTTGTACTTCATAAGAGCTAACGATCACATAAGGACCTCCACTAGGGATTACTTCAATATCAGCTATAATCGGTTCACAATTTTGTCTTGTAATAACAAGTTTAGCAATTCCAGGTGCAGCAAATGTATCAAAATCAAAACTAATCATACCGGTTTCATCAATTAGAGCATTTCCATGAATAATACCATCCATAGTTAAAGAAACGTATGAAAATGGCTCTGCTGTAATTTGAATATTATCTAATCCAAGGAAAATTACATCAGGATAAGTAGCAGTATTTACTTGAGGAATTCCAAGATATGGTGTTAAAGAAGGATCACCCATAATTGAATAGATTTCCCAATAATAATTAATTGATCCATTTCCTTCTGTTACGGCAAGGTTACCATTAAAGATCATGCCAGCTGTAGTTGTATACCAGTCACTAAAATCTTCTCCATGATCATGAAATAGACCATCATAAACACCTAAGCCGGTAGCTGCGTAGGTTGGGTTCGCAGAAGGCGCGCCGGCACCAACTCCCCACCAGAAATCTTCATCCCAGTAAGTGCTGTTCGTACCACCAATATAACCAATTGCACCTCTATCTTCTGCTCGAAGCCAAGCCTCTCCAAAGCAGTTTAATACTTCGAATTTATTCGTCAGGCAACAATTTCCTACTGCAAGACCATATTTGTGCTCATTCTGTAGACCATTAATGTCTGGAATGGTAAATTCTGGATCAGCCCATCCTTGATCCCAGCCATGAGCTGTATAATTAATATAACCAACACCATCACTAACATTTTGAACAATATTTGAAGAATTACTACCTGATTGTGGATACAGATATGTATGTGATACAATCCCATGAGCAGCATTAAAATAATTCTCTGTTCCATAATTTATCTGTCCATTCCCATGGGTTGCTCCAAAGTTTCCATCCATTCCAGCTATCATTACAACTTCTTCAAGGTAACTTGTGTCAGGCATTTCCAATTTTTCATATTCTAATGTTTTATCTATTTGTGGTTGTAATTCAGCAGTGTTATTTGCAGAAAAACGTCCATAATACATATCTGCTACAAAATCGTTTCCGTCTAATTTAACATAATTTAAGTCTGTTATATGACCACCTGTACTACCTGCCCAAGCTGGAATTTGAGCAACATCACCGACAAAAAGTACAAATGATGGTGCAGGATCTTCAGGTGTTCCTGCATCATAAAGACCTTGTAAATAACTCTTTATAGAGCTCATTGTGTTCCCAACATTTGGGTCACTAGTATATGCTTCTATTACATCAAATCCTTTTTCTGTTTTCCACTCTATAAAAGGTTGAAGTTGTGCTTCAAACATTGGATCGGACAGGACTACGTATTTTATAGGGTACTGTGTTATTTGATCCCTACTAATAGCTGGAGAATAATTCATAATATTGTTAGCATAAGTAGCTTCGAAATATGGTGATCGAGTTCTGGCTCTTTCTAACTGAGTTTTTGCATGATCTCCACCAATAAAGTCTACTTTAACATCAATATTATTACAAACTAAAATAGTTCCTTCTACCGGATTATATTGAACTGGAGCTATCTCTACAACAAATAGCCTTACACCATGCATTATACCAAGTTCTTGTGCAGAAACAAGTTCATTTGAAATAAATTGATCTTTAGAATAAGATTCTTGTTTGAAACTGAAAACTGCTTCAGATGGATCTGCACTTTTTGGAATAGGTAACTGAGCTGGCATAAGTTGGCTATTAATTCCAAAATCTTGCAGTTTAATAAGTTCAGTTTCATAATTTAAAGCTTGTACAGATACTTCAGCTCCATAAGGAACGGAAATGATCTTTCTAATTATTGGAAGTTTTGGTGCTCCAATATTGCTTGAATGAGTAAAGCCTTGGATACTGATTTGCGAAAAAATACCCTCATCAGTTGTTACGTCAAAAGATGATATTTCGTCCATGTTCAAATTCATCTGCAAGCCATTATCATTGCTTCTAAGAAGCTCTAATTGTGTACGTGAAGATGATAAATTGATTGAATTAATATTTGCAAATAATGCAATTCCCATTAAAACAAACATAAATACTAATAAATTTTTCTTCATTTTTAATCTCCCTGATTATAATTTATTTATAATAAAATGAAGCAATATTGAAACCAATTACATAAAAAAAAGATTAATTATTCTTATTATTTTAATTATAACCTTTTTGATATATATTTAAAATTTGACAAAAAATCTATAATTTGGAAATTCAAGACTCGAATGGAGGGAAAATTGGAGAACAAATCTTTTTTTGAAGATGTAAAAAAAGAGACAAAAACAGCATTATTAAGGGTCTTTCAAAAAGTGGAAGAGATTGGTAAAATTTCTGTATTGAAGATACAAATGAGCAATATAAGAGGACAAATAAGAGATAATAAAACAGATATAGGTGAATTTGTTACTTCAAACATAAAAGAATTTTCAAAATTTCCAGAGATCATTAAAATAATTGATGAAATATCGGTCCATGAAAAAGAGATATTATTAAAAAAAGAGAAAATTGAAAAGCTTCAGGGTAAGGCAAAAAGTGAAGCAAAAGCATGAGGAAATGAGAACACATTCTCAAAGTAACTAATTTTGTCTACTTTGTTTACAGTGTAATTGTATATTATGGCGTTTTTTAGATTGATGGGTATAGATTATGGTGAAGTAAGAATCGGATTAGCTTTGAGCGATCCGTTACAAATAATCTCACAACCATTAAAAGTAATTGGAAATAACGGAGACACATTTTCTGAGATTAATAAAATAGTAAAAAGTAAAGAAGTGGGAAAGATTATTTTGGGTTTACCTCAAAATCTTTCTGGTGAAGACACAAAAAAAACTATAGAAGTTCGAGAATTTGCAGAGATATTAAAGAGCAAGGTTGATGTTCCTGTGATATTCTGGGATGAAAGATATACATCTGTAGAAGCAAATGAAGAGCTTAAACAAATGGGCTATACAATTGCTGAAAGCAGAAAAGTTGTAGATAAGGTGGCAGCATCAATTATATTAAAAAGTTATATGGAAGAACAAGTATGAAGAAGGTCAGCAAAGTATTTATTATTTTTGCTATCCTTACGATATTTGTAGCAATATATACAACAACTCTTGTATTACTACCTAAACAGATCAATGAAGTTATAATAGATATTCCTAAAGGTGAATCAGCAAAAGATATTGCAGAAAAACTTTATGAAAAGAGCATAATTCGTAGTGAGGAAATTTTCTATCTGTATGTAAAATTATTTGATATAGATAAGACTCTAAGTTTTGGAAAATATCACTTTGCCGGGGAGTTATCAATTCCAGAAATCGTTAAGGTTCTAGAGCAGGGTAAGGTGGTTCTTCGTAAGGTTACCATTCCAGAAGGGTTAACTATAACCAAAACAGCCAAAGTTCTTTCCCAATACGGTTTTGTAGATCAAAATAAATTTGTGACTCTATGTAATGATTCTCTGTTTGCAAGAGAATTAACAGGCTTTCCTATTCCTTCTCTAGAAGGATTTCTCTACCCGGAAACATATCATTTCCCATATGAAGTGAGCGAAAAATATATTATAAAAAAACTAGTGCAAGAATTTTTCTCGCAAACCCAAAACTTCGATTTTGTTCCAAACAAAGGCTTAAGTTTTTACGAAATACTTGTGCTTGCATCTATTGTGGAGCGTGAAGCAAGATTTAGAGATGAACAGCCAAAGATCGCCAGTGTATATCTAAATAGGATAAAATATAACTATAAGTTGCAAGCAGATCCAACAGTTGCATATGCTCTTGAATTAAAAGGTAAAATACGTAAGAAAATATATTATCGTGATCTTGAAGTTGATTCACCTTTTAATACATACAAAAATTATGGTTTACCACCAGCTCCAATTTGCAGTCCAGCTAAGAGTGCAATACAAGCTGTACTCGAGCCTGCGGAAACAGATTATTTCTTTTTCTTTGCTAACGGTAGTGGAAGACATGAATTTAACCAAACATATCAGCAACATCTAGATCAGCAAAATAATTTAGATAAATAATGGAAAATCATATACTTCTTCATTTAGCGATCATCATATTTTTCTCTAAAATACTTGGTGCTGTTGCAAGAAAACTGAAACAACCTCCTGTAGTTGGCATGTTGCTTCTTGGTATAATTTTGGGTCCTACGATATTTCATTTTATAGAACCGGATGAAGTAATAAACTGGATAGCAAAAGTGGGCGTTCTGTTCTTACTTTTTGAAGCAGGTTTAGAAACTAATATCAAGCAGATCAAACAAGATTCTAAACAAGCACTATTACCTGCACTAGGTGGTATATTATTACCATTTTCTTTGGGATTTCTGCTCATCTATTTTGTAACCCATAATATTTCACAAGCATTGATAGTTGGTGTGATATTTACTGCCACCAGCGTAAGTGTGAGCGTGATGACACTTTTGGATCTTGGAAAACTTAAAGGAATTGAGGGGCGATGCATTGTTAACTCTGCCATAATTGATGATATTGTTGGAATTCTACTTCTTACTTTTATTTTTGGTTTAACCTCCGGTGCAGGAGAATCCGGACCCAATTTTACGATTTCTATCATCAAAATAATTGGCTTTTTTGTTGTAGCATTTCTAATTGGAATATTCATCCTTCAACCGTTCTTCTTGAACCTGAAGAAAATTTTACTGGATAATGTGGTAATCTCGTTAGCAATAGCGGTTGTATTACTTTATTCATGGTTAGCCGAAATGGCAGGACTTGCAGCTATAACAGGTGCATATTTTGCCGGTCTATTCCTGGGACAAACACATCATAAACATGCAGTACATATGGGTATTACAGATATCGGGAAATCATTTTTTGTCGATGTTTTTTTCGTAAGTATCGGTTTGCAATTTAATCTATTTGAAATCGAAGCCGCACCAATATTTCTAATCCTATTTATTCTTTTTGCAATATTTGGGAAAATGATCGGTAGCGGTATAGGTGCAAGATTAACTAAGTTTGATGCTGTCCGTTCTTTTCGTATTGGAACTGGAATGATCCCGCGGGGTGAAGTGGCACTAATAGTTGCAAATATGGCTCTGGCAAAGGGTGTGATATCTACAGATATACTTTCGGCAACCATTTTGTTAGTTATTGTTAGTGCGTTGTTAACACCACTATTACTAAAGTTTGGATTTGTGAAATTACAAAAGAGTTCATTTTAAATGAAGATATTTCTATTGTTTTTTAAGAGGGGAGTAAAATTATGTGGAAAAATATTATTGATAAGAATTTGATCATTATAAATCCGGAGATCAGCAATAAAAAAGAGTTGTTCGAAGCTATGGCAACACATGTTTATAACCATGATTATATTATCAATCAGAAGCAATTCTTAAAAGCTTTGAATACCAGAGAAGAGATGGCAAATACAGAACTTATTCCGGGAATTGCACTTCCTCATGCTCGTAGCAATTCAGTCGAAAAATTGTTTATGTCCATTATAATTATTGCAAATGGTATAGATTACAAGCATGAAGAGATGGGTCCTGCAAAGATTATCTTTTTCTTTGGTTGTACAGAAAACCAGAACAAAGAATACCTGCAGCTGTTAGCTCAATCAAATAGACTTTTAAAAAAGAAAAAATTCAGAGAAGCACTTCTAGATTGTAAGACACAAGATGAGGTTATTTCAATTTTAAATAAATTTGATGATGAAGTTGTAACTTCTCATGAAAAAGAAAGATACTTGTT
>JABIME010000236.1 GCA_018654125.1 Candidatus Cloacimonadota bacterium | reverse complement strand
TGAGCAGAGACTGATCGAGCTAATCCAACAAGTTCGAAGTTTAGATTTCCATCCCGTATGGCCAGAACCAAACCACCACTGAAACCCTTGTTGAATAGTGCATCGATGAGAAAAGTTCCACTCTTCGCTTCTTCGGGATTACTTACTATCCCACGTGTTACCATTTTATTACCTACTGGGTACCCCAGAATATAAACAGAACTACCCCATTCAAGCTCTCTAGATTTACCTTTGGTATAATCGAAAATTGAAGCAAATTTATGCTGCATTTTCATCTCCAATCCTAGAATCGCTAAATCAGCTTCTGTATCCATTGCCAGAATTGTTAATTGATCTCCATTTGGCATATCATTCAAATAAATATCCATTTTTCCTCTAATGGAAACGCTCTGAATATAGTTTTCTGAGTTATTCTTTTCACCATAAAATGCATAAGTTGTATCAGGGAAATCCAGGATATGGGCACAAGTGAGAAGCATAACTTTGTTGTGGTCATTTGCGATCATTGTTGCAGTCCCTGATGCAGGCTGGTGACTATTAAATTCTTCCGAAAAAAGTTTCTTATTTAATGCTGATTTTACATTACTCGAAGTAATTGCAGATTCTTCATCGAATACATAAGTTTTGTAGAAAGCTATACAATTCAGTAGCTTAATTGAATTGGAAATATCTTTCAACTGATTTGCACAACTCTTATATGGAAATTCAGTACCATATTTTCCGTCATTAAGTGTTGGATGGGCAACTCTATATATTCTTTGCACACAAGATGATAAAATAATTCCTAACATAACAATCAATATTTTCTTAAACATAAATCATCCTTGTAGTGTTTTTAGCATGCTGGAGAATCGTAAAATTCTAACAAAAATACACCTGCCGACAAACCCTCAGATACGCTTGTTAGTGGCAATTTCTTCATTTCAACAATAAACATTTATTCACTGATTCTGTTTTACCATTTATGTTCAACTTATATAAATAAATACCAGAGCTTATTGGATTGTTGTTTTCATCATCTCCATTCCAAATTATTGAGTGAAACCCTTTTGCAAATTCATTTTGAGCTAGAATTTTGATTCTTTGTCCTTTTAAGTTATAAATTGCAAGTTCAACTTTTGAATCATTTTGGATAGAAAACATTATTGATGTTGTTGGATTAAACGGATTTGGGTAGCTGTACAAATCAAAATTTGTATTCTCAGGGATTTCATTCTCCTCAATATCTGTTAATCCTGTTAAATAGGTATATGAAATATCAGTACCATTAGTATAGAAGTTATAGAGGTCTCCATTTTCATAGTATAATGCTTCCATAAATCCGGCTTGAAAGTTATCTTCATGATCTAAGTCTATACATACAACTGCTTCATTGTATAGGAACGTGATCTCATTAAATACAGTATGTCCTATGATTACTTTTCCTGCATCAAAAGTATTAAGAATTCCTCCTACTTCATGCTGAGTTAAATCTTCTTCAGCCATACCTCGATACCAATATAATCCAGTGTCACTACCTCCATTTATTGTTTGACCTTCATAAGTAGTACACTCATCATCCATTCGATATCTTCCCCAATAGTTCATCATATCAAAAGAAAGATTAAGTGCAGCAACAGCAGGGCTAATACCACCATGAACAAAAATGAGAGGAGAAACTTTTTCTATAATATTTTTTGTTCTCAACCATCTACCAAGTTCAGTATCATCTGCATAAACCGATTCTAAAGTCTCACCCATTAATTGAGCATTTAAAATATATTTCGAACCAACATAACGGAAATCGAATATTAGATTCATCATGTCGTGATTTCCAATTACAAAGTGGATTTTTCCACCTTGTGCTTCGGCTTCAGCTTCAAGTTTATAAAGTAGCCATAGACATTCAGTAACGTTTTCTCCTCTATCAAACATATCACCTACAAAAAACAGATGACCGTCACCAAAGATCCATTCATAATCTTCATTTATAACATCTGCATCACTCAAAAGCATTATGAAAGCTTCAAGATTACCTTCAATATCAGATGTAGCCAGAAATTTTTGGGGTAAAGTGAATGAAGATTCTTCTATTATCAACTCTTCTTTCAGATTCACATAAAAGCTATCTGCTTCATCTGGAAATCTGCAAATAAGCTCTACAGATGTAGGGTCTGTATAAGTATAAGTTTGAGGTCCATCAACTTCAATGGTTTTTACAACTATCTCATCGTTTCTATAGAATACATATGGCCCATCCAATTTGTAAGTAATTGTGTCTGTAACCCTGCAGTCAAAGGAGATATCAGAACTGCTGGTATTTTGATTATGTACAGAAACGGCAATTGTGTTTTCACCTTGAACGAAGTAGGATATGTCTACCGGGTATAAAAAAAAACTGTTTTCATCTGCGGTGGGAATGTAGGTTGTAGTTCCAGTTAAATAAGTTATTTCACCAGTTTGCGGCATTAGCGAAGATCTGACAATTTCTACACCATTAATATACAAAACCATTCCATCATCATGAACAATTTCAAAGAAAACATTTTCTAAGCTATTTATGTCTTCAACATCTACAACTTTTCGGAAATAATAGCAAATATGTCCAGACTC
Source organism: Candidatus Cloacimonadota bacterium (assembly GCA_018654125.1). The sequence continues at coordinate 10,357 of JABIME010000236.1, read as the reverse complement.
AACTACCGTGGTTTCGTCTCCATCTCCAAAACCAAATTGAGCAAATCCTGCACTCCATTCAGAATCATCGAAATCAACTTCTCTCCAGTCTGTTCCCTGATCAGAACCATCATCCATGTATTTCCACTCAGAACCTTCGGAAAAAAATAAGGGATCCGCAAATAAAACTAGTACAAAACATAATATTAAAACAACAAAAGCAATTTTCTTCATTCTATTCTCCTTTTAATTTCTTTTTTTACTAATGTTTCGCGCGTACGGTGAAGGCACGTTTGTTAGCAGAAACCTTCATCATTCTTCCAAGGCATAATAAAAATCGTTTATAGATTCATCACCTGTTTAAGTGTTATTTCAAAAACCACATTATTCGGTTCGTTTTCTGTTACAGAAATTTTTCCATCATATCTTTCTATAGTCTTCTTTACAATATGTAATCCGATTCCTGTATTACCTGTTTCTCCGAAGCAAAATCCTTCATCAAATATTTTATCTAATATTATCTCGGGTATTTGATAACCGTTGTTAGCTATCTTTATTTTACATGAATTACGCTCGGATGAGATTGAAATTTTTATTTCATCAGCTTTACCATGCTTTTTCGCATTGGAAAATAGGTTCACAAAAACAGAATTCAAAGCTTCATCGGCAAAAACTTTACAATTTCCTTCCAGATTAAATTTTACTGCAGGATACTCGACAAATATTTCATTTAATTTCTCTTGTAATTCAATTTCTTTCAAGGCAGTATTAGAGTCTATAAAAGCTTCATATTTTCTGTAATTGTTTATCGTTTCTAAACTGGTTTCCACTCTTTTGCGAATCTCATCTAGAAGAGTTTCCTGAGATGTTAGTTTGAAAACTTTTACTGCACTTTTTATAACCGTAAAATCATTAGAAAGATCATGCCGAAGTATCTTATTCAAAATTGATAAACGTTCCCTTCCGATCTTAAGATCTTCTTCGGCTTTTGTGCGATCATCGATCTCTTTATTCAATAGTTGATTTTTACTTTCAATTTCTTTCTTCTGTGCGAACAAAATACGGTTAACCTTGCGTTTTTGAATAAAAAATCGTAATATCACCAGAACAAGTAATCCCATAAGTACAAAGCCAATAATGAAAAAATTTCGTATTGTTCTTTGCGATTTTGCCGAAGCTTTTGCAATTGCATCCTTTCTTAGTTGCTCCGTTTCTATAAGCTGTTTTTCTTTTTCATGTTCAAATTTATTTTCTAAATTAGTTATCTCTTTTAGGTTCTCTTCATTGAAAAGCTCATCATACATTTCTTTATATAATACGTAATAATTAAAAGCCTCTTTATATTTATGCTGCGCTTCATAGATTTGAGATAGCTGCAGAAGATCATTTCTGTAAAAAACTTGCAAATTCTGTTTCTCTGCAATATCCTTACTTTTGAATGTATACTCCAAAGCTAATGAAAATTCTTTGCTTTTTAAATAACTTTTGCCTACATTGAAATAAGACATAGATATATTGCTCAAATTCTTAAGTTCTAAATTCATTTCCAAAGCTCTGAGATAATACTCCAAAGCTAATGAATTGTTCTCTATATTGAAATACAGATTTCCTATATTATTTGTAGTTACTGCAATACCATTTTTATCAGAAAATTCTTCGTACAATTTCAGAACCCTTTGAAAATACTCCAAAGATTTTGAGTACTCATCTATATTTTGATAAGAAATCCCAATATTATTCAAACACATAGCTATGCCATCATGATTTTGAAATTCTTCGAAGATTTTTAATGATCTTTCAAAATATTCCATTGCTCGATATGGTTCATTTTGATGATTGCAAATATTACCCAGATTAACTAAACTTAATGCAATACTACGTTTATCATCCAATTGTTCATCGATTTTCAATGATCGTTGAAAATAATCCAATGCTTGAGGGTAATTACTCTGATTCAGGTGAATAATGCCGATATTGTTCAAGCAGGCGGAGGTTCCTATTATATATTCTATTTCATTATATTTATCCAGTGCTTTTTGGTAGTATTCCAGAGCTTCAGAAGAATTACCTAAATAGTAATTCATAACTCCTATATATTTCAGGCAATCTGCTGCGGACTTCTTCTCTTCAATTGCTTCATAGGATTTTAATGATCTTTGATAAAATACTATTGCTTCTGCAAAGTCTGATTGTAATTGAAAGAAATATCCAATCAGATTTAAGCTTTCGGCTTTACCTTTTATAAAATTGAGTTTTCTGGAAAGTTCCAAAGCTTCTTCGGCATATTCTTTAGCTTTTAAACCATCTGTAGAAATCCATTCGTTAGCTAATAAATTCAAAGTATTTACTCTGACTGTATCTTTTTTAGAATTCACATCTAAAATACTTTGCAGGCTATCCTGTTCTGGAGTAAGGGAATGAATCTCGGTGATAAAACTAAGAGATGTTACAAATAAGATAATCAGGATTATTTTTTTCATTTAATAGGTCGCCTTCCTCCTATATTTCCAGTACTTTTTTCCCTAAAATATTTATTCTAATTCCTATATTTACATTTTACCCATAACAAAGGCCTTCCCCAAATATCGTCAATTATTATTTATACTAATGTTTGGAGTGCACTGCGGAATCGGCAGATTCCGCCCGGACAAACCAACCAAAGGTTAAACCGGAAGGTTTAGCCGAAAGCCACCGCCCGACTGAACCGCAGGCACTTTTGTTATATGAATATCCTCAGTTGAAAGCAAATCAGAATTATTTTCTAATACTCTTCTCACTCAACTAATTTAATACTCATAAATTAATTTCATAACTATGCTAATTATTAACTCAATTACTTTGAATCTCTAAATTTGTCTATACTTTTTTCAGAAACCTTTTGTGTTGTGCAGTGAATATCCTGCACAAAAATCCATTCCCGAAAAATATAAGATTGACTTGGAATTACTAATTAAAAATTTGGAATCAAAAAATATATGGTGTAAATAGATGAGTAAAGGAAACAAAACATATATAGTTATATTATGCTGCATTTTGGCACTTAAAAGTATGGCATTCAGTTCACATTTTGTGATTTGCGATTTCGATTCTGAATCAAATGTTGAAATGTTACATACACCAAAAGTTGCACATGTCCACAATGACATAACAGAACATAATGTTCCTGAAATGCACTCAAACTCATCTTGTGATTCTTCATTTGCAGAATATCAATATTCAAAGTGCACACCCTGTTCTGATACACATATTTATCATGAAGTCAATGTTTCCCAAAAGAGACCTTCGACCGAAATCGAATTTTCAATTTGCTGTAATTACGTTGATAAGATTGATATTATAAACAATACTGTAAATAATGATATTATAAACAATACTGATATAAGGCAAACTACCTATCACCCAACAATAACCGTTCTCCGTATTTAAAATTTAATTTTCTCTTACCAATAATTTTCTGCAGAATCAATGATTGTCATTAAGAGAATCATTACATATACACAAAATATCGTTTCAGAATATAATTGTGTCTGACTTGGAAGGATTACTACGTTTACTGTAACGTAAATTGTCCTCTTTAAGCTGGATCAACTCAATTTTTTCCTGAAATAATATTGCGTCTGATTCCTCTGTTTTGCAGAATTTATTAAATAATAACCAATCAAAATGTTACCATCATTATTTACACAAATAGTGATATTGATTTTCATAATTAAGGAGAAAATAATAGTGAGAAAATATAAAATAATTGCCTTAATGTTTTGCTGCTTTGCCATTACTTTTTTACAGGCAGAAGAGAGCTTAACGTTAAATGAGATACTACAAAGAGTTCAAGAGAATAATCTTGAGCTGAAATCGATGCAAAAGCAAATCGAAGCAGCAAAAGCAGGTATTGATCAAGCTCGATTGAATCCCAATCCTGAGTTGGAAATTGAACTCGGGAATTTCGGTAAAGATGAAATCGGAATCGGGATCGGACAATCTTTCGAGTTAGGCGGGAAAAAGAAATCCCGAATTGAGATAGCCAAAACAGTCGTTGAAAAATCAGAGCTGGAATTGGAGATGAAAAAGTTTGAACTGGAAATTGAAACTATACGAAGAGTATTACCGCTATATTCCATCACGACCAAACTGGCTTTACTCGATTTCATAATTGCAATAGAAAAATCAACTTTGGAAACAATTCAAAAGCGGGTAGAAGCAGGTTCAACAATGCCGATTGATGCAATGCGTGCCGAAATAGAATTGGAAGAATTGTATCTGGAAAAAAGACTAACCGACAGAGAAGTTATTCAATTGAAGAAAACTCTGCCTTCATTATGGTCAGATTCTACAGTTGATTTTGTCTCAGTTTCCGGTAAAATTAAGTCCGAACTAATAATACCTTCAATCGAGTCATTCCAAAAATCTCTTTTAGATCATCCCGAAATTAGGATGATCGAATTAGAGCAGAAATTGTATCGAGCAGAGTTGAATGAAGCTAAAACCGACGCAATTCCGGATTTGAACATTGGTGTCGGATTTTCCCGCAGTATGGAAGCGAATGAAAACGCCATAGGATTATCAGCTTCCATTGATCTTCCGATATTCAACAGAAATCAGGGAGAGATAAAAACCGGAAAATATTCAATTGATGCTTTTGAGTTTGATGCAAGCAATATTATCCTGAACAAAAAAGCTGAGCTGGAAGAAATTTACGCTCAGGTGAGCACGATAAATGAAGAGTTAATTACCATTCAAACAAAAATTCTTCCCAAAGCAGAAACTGTATTCCAAACACTTTTGGAGTATTATCAACGCGGCAGTATCAGCTTACTTGATGTAATAGAAGCACAGACCGAACTTCTAGATTACAAAACAAGAGTAATTGAGAATCATCTAATCCGTGCAGAACTTTTAACCGAACTTTACGAGTTAACAGGGCTAAATGTGAAAATAATAGTGAACGAACAAAAACAAGAAATGGAGTTAAAATGAAATATTCAGTAAATACAAAGAGTAATAAATTGATAGTATTAGTAGCATTATGTTTGGCTGTAATGTTGTGGGGATGTGGGAAAAATGAAGTGCATGACAATAATGATCATAATGAACATTCTACAAAAGAGCATAAAGAAGAGACTGTCGATCATTCAGGACACAACCATGAAGAAGGTGAGCATACAGAAAAAGATACACATACCGATTACGATCATTCAAAAGAAAAAACTGAGGAAAAAATCAAGGACGATCACTTAGGACACGATCATGCAGAAGATGAAAATATAGAAGAAGAAAAAGAAGCACATGAGCAGGAAATTCACAAGGATGATGATGAAGAAGGTCATTCCGGACATGGTCATTCGGAGAAGGATGATAATGACAATGAAGATGAACTTATTGTAGAGCTTTCAGAGCAGGCATTGAAACTTGCAGAAATCAAATTGGGAAAAGTAAAAATGTCTAAGATTGGCACAACTTTAGAACTACCCGGTGAGATAGCTTTCAATGATGATAAGGTTGCTCATATAACCCCACGTTATGCAGGGATTGCCAAAGAGGTACATAAACAATTGGGTGAGCAGGTCAAAAAAAATGATGTATTAGCAGTTATTGAAAGCAATGAAAGCTTATCATCTTACAATCTTTATGCTCCGATAAGCGGGTATATCGTTGAAAAGAATATTACTAACGGTGAGTTTCTGAGCGAAGAGGATGACATATATGTTATTGCCGACCTTGAAACTGTGTGGGTGAACTGCGATGTATATCCAAAAAACGGTCAGCAGATCAGAGTCGGACAAAAAATTAAAATAAAAGCTGTCGGAGTAGATTTGGAAACAGACGGAAAAATTACTTATATTGCACCGATTTATAACGGATCGAACAGAAGTGCAGTTGCTCGTGCAGTAATCTCTTCCCAAAATATGAAATGGAAACCCGGTATGTTCATATACGCCTCTTTTGAAATCTCATCCGAAGAGAAAGTTCCGGTAGTATCTAAGAATTCAGTTCAAGTATTAGATGATAAGGATGTGATTTTTGTTCCTGAGAAAGAAAATATTTTTGCTCCCGTAGAAGTTACTTTAGGAATGGATGATAAAAATAATGTAGAGATATTAACAGGAATAGATATTGGCGATTTGTATGTTACAAACGGAGCATTTGAGATAAAAGCAAAGATTGTAACAGGTGCTCTAGATGCTCATGCCGGTCACGGTCATTAGGAAGAGGAAGAAGATAATGATTTCAAAATTAATTGAGATTACCTTAAAAAAGAGAGCCATTATTGTTCTGTTGCTTTTGGCTGTAATAACCTATGGAATTTATCAATATCAAAAATTGCCCACAGATGCCTTTCCGGATATTTCCCCGGTTATGGTTCCTATTTTTGCAGAAGCGCACGGAATGGCTCCGGAAGAAGTTGAAAGAATGATTACATTTCCTATCGAATCTTCTATGAATGGTTTACCGGGAGTTACTTTAGTCAAATCCACATCAGCTTTCGGAATGGCGGTTATTTACATTTATTTCGAAGATAACGTCGATATATATTTCGCCAGACAAATTGTTGCCGAACGACTCGCCGGAACTCTTTCGGAAATGCCTGAAATGCACGATCCACCAATATTAGGACCGATTTCAACCGGATTGGGTGAAGTATTTATGTATTATCTTACAGCAGATGATAATGTGGATACAGAAGGAAAAGACAAAAATACCTGGCTTCGTGAATTGAATGATTGGGTCGTGAAATTTCAGCTTCAAACAGTTTCCGGAGTTACGGAAATTCTTTCGATGGGTGGACATATTCTTCAATATCAAGTTAGTGTAAATCCCTATGCTATGAATAAATATGATATAACTCTCGAAGAAATTATTGAATCCATTAATTCCAATAATGCCAATGCAGGCGGACAATTTATTGTTCTGGGTTCAGAGGAATATCTTGTTCGAGGAATCGGACTTTTAGAGAACCTTGATCATCTTGGTGATCTTCAGGTAAAAGTTGTGGAAGGTACTCCGGTTCGATTACATGATGTGGCAAATGTTGATTTCGGAAATGAGCTTAGACGCGGAGTTGTATCTCTAAATGGTGAAGAGGAAGTAGTTGCAGGTATTGTGATGAAGCTTTATGGAGAGAATACTTCCGAAGTAATAGAAGCACTGGAGAAAAAATTTCCTGAAGTTCAGGCATCTTTGCCTAATGGTGTAAAAATAGTTCCTTATTACAATCAGAGCCATCTTGTGGAAAGTGCCACCGGAACAGTTAAGAAATCACTTCTGATTGGAGCATTCTTAGTATTATTGACATTACTATTGTTTCTCGGAAATGTGCGAACAGCTTTTATTGTGGCACTTGCTCTACCTTTATGTGCTCTTATTGCGGTAATTTTTATGGGGCTTTCCGGTTTATCTGCCAATCTTATGTCACTTGGTGGAATTGCCATCGCTATTGGAATGCTAGGAGATGCTTCCATTGTGATGGTAGAAAATATTTACAGGCACTTATCTGAAAAGCGAAACAAGGGTAGGAATAAGTTTAAAATAATTATTGAATCAGCAAAAGAGGTTGCAAATCCAATCCTTTTTTCTGTGGTCATTATTATTATTGTTTTTCTTCCTCTTTTTACTTTAGAAGGTGTAGAAGGAAAAATGTTTTCTCCTATGGCATTAACTATTTCATTTGCCTTATTGGGTTCTCTTGTAGCAGCATTGTTCTTTGCACCTGTTTTATCATCACTCATCCTCAAGACGAAACCTCAGAAAGAATTTGCTTTTATCTCGTTGCTGAAAAGAATATATAAACCTATCTTAAGATTCTCTTTGAAGACGAAAGGAGTTATTGTTGGAGGAACATTAATCGTATTTGTAGTTGCGATGCTACTAATTCCGCATCTGGGAACGGAATTTATACCCGTACTGGAGGAAGGTGCAATTCAAATAAATGTAACAATGGCACCTTCTATATCTCTTGTAAAGGCTACCGAAACTATTATGAAACTGGAACAGGAGATTCTCAAATTTGAAGAAGTAGAATTCACGATTTCAAAAATCGGAAGACCGGAGGCAGGCAGCCATCCTCATCCTGTAAATTTTTCAAACATTCAAATTGCTCTAAAACCTGTAAATGAGTGGAAAAATTATAAATCAAAGGAAGATCTGATTGCTGCTCTAAACAAGACATTATCAGAATACCCCGGTATTCAGCTCAATTTTACACAACCTATTCAAAATATGTTTGATGAACTTCTTTCGGGTGTGAGAACTCAATTGGCGATAAAGGTTTACGGAGAGGATCTTTCCGTATTACGTTCTTTGGCAGAAGAAGTGAAAGAAGTAATCGAAGAAGTTCCCGGACTTGTTGACCTTTCTACAGAACAAAGTTTCGGGCAACCTCAGATTCAGGTAATCGTAGATAGGAAGTCGTGTGCCCGTTACGGAGTAAATGCTTCTGAAATTCTTGAATTGGTAGAGCTGGCTATCGGCGGTGAAGTGATTGATCAGATATTTATCAATACAAAACGTTTTGGAATTCACGTCCGATATCAAGAATCATTCAGAAACAATCCCGAAGCTTTCGGCAACCTTTTGGTTCATACTTCAGAAGGTTATAAAATACCTCTGTCGCAAGTTGCGGAAATAAAAAAACTTGTAGGTCCGATTCAAATCAATCGTGAAATGAACCAAAGACGATGGACAGTTTCTGCAAATGTTAGAGGTAGAGATTTGGGTAGCGTTGTAGCAGATATTCAGAAACTCGTTGAGAAAAATATTGATACTCCGTCAGGTTATTATATTGAATACGGCGGACAATTTAAAAATCAACAAAGAGCTATGAAAAAGCTTATGGTTATTGTACCGACAGCTTTTTTACTGATTTTCTTTTTACTTTACCTTAGTTTTGGAAACTTTCGATATGCAATTCTCATTTTTATAAATGTTCCATTGGCATTAATTGGTGGAGTTTTCGGTTTATTGCTCATGGGAGAATATCTGTCAGTGCCGGCTTCAGTCGGGTTTATAGCCCTTTTTGGGATTGCTGTGCAAAACGGTTTGGTTCTCGTTTCATATATCAATCAACTTAGAAGTGAGGGAATTGATATCCGAGAAGCAATAGAAAAAGGTGCAGTTACCAGACTCCGTCCTGTTCTGATGACAGCATTAACAACCGTGTTGGGGCTTGTACCTTTGCTGCTTGCAACCGGAATTGGTTCCGAAGTGCAAAGACCTTTGGCGGTAGTTGTTGTTTTCGGTTTGATATCATCGACATTCCTGACATTAATTTTGATTCCTGCTCTTTATGAGTGGTTTGCTCCGAAAGTTGTTAAGGGAAAATAAGTAATTTATCATAATAATTCAGGCACTTATCTGTTTGGATGGGTGTCTGAGTTTTAATAAAATGTTTTTTTCAAATCTATATTCATATAATGTTTTGCGTGTGCGGTGGGATCGGAACGATCACACCCTGAAGCAAATAATACAAGGTTTGAATCGTTAGATTCAGACCGAAAAGAAAAATAAAACTACCCACTGACACGTTTGTTAGCAGTAACAAATCATTAGGTAAATTATTCATCTTACTCTTTCATCCTAAATGTATATTGATGATTTTTTGATGTAGCAATCACTTCTTTTGCATCACCTGTAATTTCAAGATATGTTGGATGAGGATAACCTTCAAACCTTTCTTGGAATAATACTTGTTTTGTTTTGTAATTAATAATTCTTAATACTCCATGATCAAGTACTGCAAGAATTCCAGTTTCTTTATTAGCAACCACGGATCTACCTTGAGTGCTATAAGTGCCCATAATATTGCCCGTTGCAATATCGACAATGTAACTTTTTGATCCTCTATCAACATAAACATCCTCGTTGTCAGAAAAATCTCCTCCAAAAGTTAACATTATATCTTCAAATTCTTTTATTACTGAACCATCATAATTAAGAAGATATGAGCAATATTGAAAACTATCTTTAGAAGTTCTTCTAATATCTTCACATGAATAAATTAGGTAATCTTCACTTTTACTAATTGCTATTTCATTATCAAGCACTAAATACTTTAACTCAACCTTATTTATTACATTACCTCTACTGTCACAAAAAGTCAAACTGCTTTTTACGTTTGGTTCAGGAATATATTCGTAACCGGGTATTCTCTGTATTATCCAGATCTCTCCATTTTTAATTGTTTTTGGCTCTGTAACTAATCTATTTTGAAACTCCAATCTATTTATCAATTCCCCTTGTTCATCTACCCAAACAATTGAGTTTGATTTATCATAACCAAGAATTGCAGTTATACCCTTAAAAGAAGTGAAGAATTCTCTTCTCCAATTTGATTCATTCAATGCTTTCATCGTCCATAAAGAAGTTCCATCTACATCACTAAGAG
>JABIME010000235.1 GCA_018654125.1 Candidatus Cloacimonadota bacterium | reverse complement strand
CGTTACGGAATGGTTTTATACAAAGATACCAAGGATGCATATATTACAAAAGTTATCCCGCTTACTGATACTCTTCTCGCTTTCCAGAAGCAATTGTTTGAAGTAACCGCCGATGGTGGTGGTGATAGCCCTGAAGATCTGCAGGCAGCACTGGATGATGCAATGAATAAAATAAAATGGCGTAAAAATGGAGTAAGGCTAGCTTTTATAATTACCGATGCTCCACCACACCTAGATTATAAGCAACCCTACACTTATGTAAGTGCATTAAAAGATGCCAAAAGAAAAGGCATTAAACTATTTACTATTGGAACAGGAGGCTTGCCTATAGATGGCGAATACGTTCTGCGTCAGATCTCACAATACACTTATGCGAACTATGTGTTCCTAACCTATGGAGAAAAAGGTGAAAGTGATGGTGGAGCTCCCGGCAGTGTAAGTCATCACACTGGTGAAAATTTCCAAACCGATAAACTGGAAGCAATTATTATTCGCAAAGTGAAAGAGGAACTGCATAATTATCTGGGGAAACCTCTTTCTGGTGGAGATGAATATCTGGAAGCGACCAAGATAGAGACAGAAGAGAATAAGATCACACTGGATAAATTATTCACAAGAGCCATATCTCAACTTCAAGATTATTCTTCTATTAAGATCCCCCAGAATACTCCTGCTGCCATACTGCCGATAATGTGCTCTAAAGAGGCATTGAAAGTGAATGCCGAATATTTTTCTGCTAACCTGATGTATGCCTTCTCACTCAACCAAACTTTTAGAGCTATCGAACGCAAAAACCTGCAAAAATTAATTGAAGAACAGAAGCTGCAACTCACAGGATTTATAGACATAAGTAAAGCTGTAGAAGTAGGGAAAATAATGGGTGCCGAGATGATGATAGCCAGTGAGTTATTTGAACAGGAAGATTGCTTTGAACTCTATGTGAAACTTCTGAATGTAAAAACAGCAGAAGTACTCTCGGTAACTAAAACTAAAATTGATAAATCGTTGGGGTTGTGATTGATGTTAAATGAAAATGTGAAATTGATTTAAGAGAGCATTATGGCTGATAGTTATTTTGAAGAAGAATTATTAAATACTGAATTAAAGCACAATGTTTTAAAGAAAATTTTATTGAAATCTATGAGCATAGCATCTGTAGCAAGTTATAGAAATATTTCAGATCTTTTTGGATATGTTGATTTATATGCTGGAGAAGGACAACATGATGATGGCAAAAAAGGTTCACCTTTAATTGCTTTAGAAGTAATTGATTCATTCAGCACAAAAAACGATTTTATCGAATATAAATGTATCTTTACGGAAATTGATGAAAATAGATGTGATAAATTACAAAAGAATTTATCAAGTTTTCATAATGTGATGAGAAAGAAAGAAAAAGTTGAGATATTTTGTGAGAAAGGAAATTGGTGTAATCATGTAGAATCTATTATTGAAATCTTATCCAAAACGAGATGGGGTCTTATTTTCGCTGATCCCTTTGCTAATCAGATTAACATGGATTTGTTCATTAAAATCTTAACAACACAAAAAATATATTCATCAAAAGACATAATGATTTTCGTTAATTATACTGCTTTAAAAAGAATAATTGGCACTGGACATAACGCAATGATACAAAGTAAAGTTGCTGATTTTTTTGGTATTACCGTAGATGATTTAAATGCGCAAATTAATAAAGAACCTTCTGGTAATATAGACTTTAATTTAATTAATAAGTTGTTTTTAGATAGACTTAAAGAAACTAAAAAAGATTACATTTGTGGATTTTCTATTCCGAACACAAAAAACGGTAAACTCACAAATTCTGATTATTTTTTTCTACTCTTTTGTACAACTGATATCAATATGGTTGATGAGTTTTATAAAAGTTATAAATACGAAATGGAAAAAGTTAAGATTGACTCTACATTTTATTGTACATTACATATAAAAATTGATTCTTTAATTTCAAATAGTCCAGTTACACTTCTTTACATATTTACAGAATTGACTTCTTCATTTATTTCTTGGAAATGCAGTCTACCTGAAGATATTCCAACAAAAAATCAAATTATTGACTATTTAAATGATCAAAGTGAAAAAGGTTTAATAAGGTTCGAGTTAGAAGATAATAATGTGTTAAATAAGCGATCTAAGAATTTTCCAAAACTGAAAATGCGTTTAAGGAAAATAGATATGGAAGGAATTCAAATAATCAATGTCTAATAATAAAGTTTTCGGAGCCCATGAGTGGGCTGATAAAACTGCTAATTGCATTAATGGTTGTAAGCATGATTGCAAATATTGTTACAGTAAATCTATGGCAATTAGATTTAAACGAAAAACATCGAAAAGCTGGGAGAATGAAGAAGTAAGAAAAATACAACTTTCAAAGAAATTCAAAAAACATTCTGGAAGCTATATGTATCCATCATCACATGATATTCATCCAGATAATCTTGATTCAAATATTCAATTTCTGAATAATTTACTAGTTTCTGGAAATCAAGTACTGATTGTAACGAAACCTCATCTTGAATGTATTACGGAAATATGTAAAAAATTCGGAAAAGAGAAGAAACAAATACTGTTTAGATTCACAATTGGTTCAGCTGATTCTAAAGTTTTAGAATTCTGGGAGCCAGGTGCCCCAGATTTTGAAGAAAGATTGAAATGTTTGAAATTTGCTTTTGATAATGGATTTGAAACTAGTATTTCTTGCGAACCAATGTTAGATAATAAAATCAGTAAGGTTATAGATAAGGTTTTACCTTTGACAACTGATGCCATTTGGTTAGGTAAAGCAAATTTTCTTCTCGGCAGACTTAAAATGAATGGTAATAAAGATAAAAAATCGATTAAGAAAGCTGTAGAATTAAATGAATGGCAATCAGATGATAACATGATCGAACTTTATAATAAATATAAAAATAATTCAAAAATTAAATGGAAAGAGAGTATTAAGAAAGTAGTCGGTTTAGATTTACCGACTGAAAAAGGTTTAGATATTTAGTTCAATTAACTATTACAAACAACCGATCCCCATCATAGAATAATTTTTGCGGGAAATAAATAATGAAAATAATAATTGAAGTACTTAATGCATTGAGTGATAAGATCAGCAATAAACAAAATCAGTATTATTTTGATAATCCGGTAAAAGAAGAAGTAGTTGAATTTTTAGAATACAAATATAATATTGAACTTCCAAAATCGTACAAAAGCTTTTTATTGAAACATAATGGTGGTTTTGTTTGCAGAAAATCGTTAGAAAAAGTTCTATCACAGCCCAATGGTTTTGAAACTGCAAGATGGAATAGTCTAGAAATTTTTGGAACTAGAGAAATTATACAGCATTATGAGAAATTGCGCGATCAAAACTGGAAGTTAGATTGGGATTGGAAAGGAGTGTATCCGATAATACCAATGGGACTTACAGATGCAAATGAACTGCTGGTCTTTATCAATCCACTCGATTCGGAAGATGAGTCTCCAGTATTTGATGCATTTCATGAGGACCCAACAAATGACTGGGGAATTATTTCTGAGAATTTCACAGAATTTCTTTCTACCTTTATTAGTGTAGATGGAGCGATGAGTACAATAGCTTCCAATTCGTTAAAAACAGCTAGAGATTTTTTACCGGAATGCGGTTGGAAATCAACTCATGAAGATTCTAATGATCTGAATGAAGTGAAATTATATTTTGAGAAAATGATCGAATATTTTCCTGATGAAGGCAAATATATTGCTGAGCTGGCAAATACGAACAGGCTAATGGGAGATCTTGAAACTGCTCTTAAGAATATAGATCTAGCCCTAAAAATGAATTCATATATCTATTTTGGTGAATATTACAAAAGCATGATACTCGCTGATCTGGAACAACCTGAAGCGGCGTTGGAATACATTAATTTAGCTATAAGCAAACATGAAAATAGTAGTTTCTTTAAACTGAAGAGAGCTGAATTAAATACCAGATCTTGTTCATTTGAAGCTGCGGAAAAAGAGCTGAATGAAATTATAGAAGTTAATCCGGAAGATGCGTATACTTATTATCTTCGAGGAAAAATGTATCTTAAGAAGGAACAATTTCAACAAGCTCTGGATGATCTGCTTAGGTCAGATAAACTTGAACCTGGG
>JABIME010000234.1 GCA_018654125.1 Candidatus Cloacimonadota bacterium | reverse complement strand
GATATCTTAAAATTGAGAGATACATCTAGAATGAAATTCTTTATTGATAGAACAATAAAGAAATTGTTAGCTCCAAATCAATATGCAATAATATTAAAAGATGAAATAGAAAAACGAAAAGATCCTTTCTTAAAACATAATATCGAAAATGATTACATATACTCAGATAAATTATTCAAATTCATACAAGAATCTCTTGCAAAAAATGAAATAATTTCTAAGAAAATAAACAAATCTCATATTCTTTTCATACCCTTAAAAATTAAAACTGCTGAAGTTGGATGTTTAGTTCTTGCAGATAAAGGTGAACTGATTTATCAGAAAAAAGAGATAGAGATTGTGAAGAATTTAAGGCTACATCTCACTTCCATCCTTATTCGTATCGATGAATTTATTACTTTGAATAAAGATATGGGATCAATGTCAAAATTAATTGATATCACTCGGAAATTCTTTGCTATTATTAATCTTGATAAACTGGAACAGGAAGTAGTAGCTTTTACATTGGATTTTACAGGCAGCACACGGGGCTTCCTAATAAAAAAAGATATTTATGAAAACTATACATACAAAGTTGCTATGGATGATTCTAAACATATACTTAAAAATTACTTGTATATAAGCAAAAGTATTTTAAGCGAAGTACAGCGCATAAAGCAGCCCATACATGTTGCGAATGCAAAAGAGGAGAATATTTTTAGTAATTATACTGAGTTAAGTAACGAAATTCTTTCTATATATTGTGCTCCGCTAATTGTTGATGGGAACATTTATGGTTTTCTTTACCTTGATAACCTAAACACAGAAAAAAGTGAAATGCAGATAAATCCTAATTTTATGAAACTTATGTTAACTCAGATATCTACAGCAATTAAAAATGCGCAGCAGTATGAAGTATTAAACCAAACAAATAGGGAAATTAGCTCGCTTGACGACCTTAAAAAAGATTTCATCAATATAGTCTCTCATGAACTTAAAACGCCTCTTGTTGCAATTCAGGGATATTCACAGCTTTTAAATAAAGCAAAACTCCCACAAAAAGAGGCTGAGATAATAAAATCTTTAGCAGCAAGCTCAAATAAGTTAGATACAACGATCAACGATATTATTAATTTCAATAAATATCAAATGCTAAATAAACTTCAAAAAGAAAAGATCAATATTTTTAATCTTCTTACAGAGCTTAAAGAGGAAGGAGAATTAATTTCAGCAAAAAGGAACATGATCTTCCAACTTGAAGTTGAAGAAGTACTTCCTAAAGTAGATGTAAATTGGAACGCATTCTATTTGATGGTGTTTAATGTTATTCATAATGCGATACGCTTTACTAAAGATTTTGGAACAATTACAATTGGAGCACGGAAGTCAGCTTTTCAGCAGGAAGAGATCGATGGAAAAGAGAGCTTGGTAGTTTATGTGAATGATAATGGAATTGGAATTCCGGAAAAAGAACATGAAAAGATCTTTCAAAAATTCTATGAATTAGCCGATATTATCTCACATAGTTCTGGTGATACAGAATTTCATTCAAGCGGATTAGGACTTGGTCTTTCTACTGCCAGACTCATTGCAAACCTGCATAAAGGCAGGATATGGATAAATAGTAAAGAAAACGAAGGTTCAACCGTTTTTGTGATTGTACCTTTTAATTAAGCAGGAAGGAAATGAATTTATTTAAAAAAATATTTAGTCCTAAGCAATCTTGGGGACAGCACAGTTTTACAAATATTGTTGCATCGGGTGAGAGAATTGTTGTATTTTGTTCTGATGATTCAAATCAAACATCATTGGTACTTTCACATATATTAAGTTGGAAAGACCATTTTAAACAGATATCTGTAATTCTTCCAAACAATGATTATGCATTCTTTAAAAGAATTGATGAAGATGAGACGACAACATATTTTAACATTACAAATGATATTAAGCCCTTTCATAATTCGGTTATTTTTAATTTCAGTTCCTTAAAAAAAATACGCAAAGTTTTAAATCATTGTAAAAGTTCAACAATATTAGATATTAACAATCCGGCTAATCTTCAATTTCTTCCAACTCCAACAGATCCAGTATTTCTATTAAAGAAATTTGCAGATTTTTTTGATTTCGCATGGGAAAGACATCAATTTAATATTGAAATTTCAAATTCGGAACTTGTTGTTGCAAGGCATCAGTTTATAAAGAATAGATTCAAAAATTTTGTGCTGGATTTAAGTAGTAACATATCAGCAAAAAAGATAGAGAAAATAGTTCATATTATCAAACATGAATTCTCTGCAAATGTGTATTTTACAAGTAAGGCAATTCATGATAAAGATTTTATTAACATTGAAGAAATTCACATTGTAAATTTGTTTGAACTTTTTGCCCTAGCAAAAGTGAGTGATCTTTTAATAACTGATAGATTAGAAATTGCAGGAGCATTTGCAGATCTAGATATAGACCAGGTTTTTTTAGGTTCTAATATTGATAACAGACAAATAAAATGTGTTGAGAAAAATAATATTGCAAATTTGGGTAATATAATTCAAAACATAATAAATAAATAGATATCTTGAGGGGTATTCATGAAGAAATTTATCATAATAACTTTGATACTGATCTTTGCAGCAACACTAATTGCAGATCAAGCAGGTGACCTGCAATTTGCAGTTGGGCTTTATAGAGACAAAAATTATAATTTAGCAAAAGTTGAATTGAAGAAATTCCTTACGAATTATCCACGGAGTAATGTTGAAGCAGATATTAAATTCCTGCTTGGAAATATCTATCTTGCGGAAGAAGATCATAAAAATGCGGGAAAGTATTTTAGTGAATTATATGCAACTTCTTCACATCCATCAATTAGGGCTGAAGTTGCTTTGGGTTTAGGGCAGAGTAAATTCTTTCTAAATGATCATGAACAGGCTAAAACAATATTCCAAAAATTTGTATCTGATTATCCTGAAAATCAATTCTTGTGGAAAGCATATTACTATATTGGTAAAATCGATTTATTAACGAAAGATTTTGATAACGCGCTTCTTAATATTAAAAAGGCACAAGCTATAAATAAAAGTACAATAATTTTATCTGCACTTTTAGAAATAAGAATTGCTATAGATATTCCTTCAGAAATTGATGAAATTGCTGAAGAAATTATACAAAGACCTGATTCTGAAAATAAATTCAGAGCAATTTTATTGTACCAGAACTATAATAATTCTAGTGGCAGAACAGATAAAATTTTCTCGATCGGGTTAGATGCGATTCCATCAACATCTCAATACTACAGCAAATACAATTTAATATTAGGAACAGCATTTTACGAAGCCGGAAGATTTGATGAGGCTCTAGATAGGCTGAAGAAAATAGATTCAGAAAAGGCACGATATTATTTTGCATTATGCTATTATGAACTGCATGATGAAAATAAAGCTAAAAATATTTTAGAAGAATTAGTTGATTCAGAAGATGATCAAATAAGTTCTAATAGTATTTTTTATCTGGCAAAAATTAATAATGATAATGAGATGCTAAATAAATTTATCGCTGATAATCCAAATAATGGTTTTATTCCGGTTGCATATTATCAGTTGGGCTATAATAGCTTTATTAATGCAGATTACAACAGTTCCCTAACATATTTTACAAATACAAAAAATAGTGGTAATGCATTAGGAAACGAAGCTTATAGAGCTATCAAAGATAGAACGTTCTATCTTATTGCTGAATCTAACTTCTTAATTAATAAAAAAAGTGATGCTCAAAAAGCATTTGAACTTTATATTTCTGTGTTTCCTATTGGTGAATTTATTGATGAAGCAAATTTCAAGCTTGGTCTTATCAACTTCCAAAAAGATGAGCATGGTACAGCACTAGCTTATTTCAGTAAAATAAAACATCAGTTTCCTAACTCAGAAAAAAATGGAATGAGTAATTACTACATTGGTGAGATCTATTTTGCAAAAGGAGATTACACAGAAGCTTTAGGATATTATCAAGATGCACTTGGCGGTATTTGCGACATTGGATTTACATGGGAGAGAATTGGGCATATCTATTATAATCAGCAAGATTATGAGAGTGCAAAAGAATCACTTGAAAAGATTCCTTCAGATACAAAATATCTATTCGATAGATTCCTATTAAAAGGGAATATAGAGTTTGCGCAACGCAATTACGATAAGGCTTTAGAAGCATATTCATTTGCCTCTGAACACTC
>JABIME010000233.1 GCA_018654125.1 Candidatus Cloacimonadota bacterium | reverse complement strand
CAAATTCAAATTCATCAATGAATGGAGTTACATGAGAAACGTTCTCTTCTAATTCATCATTAAATTTTGCAGCATGAATATCATAAGTACCAGATTCTACTTCATAAAATTTAAAATAACCTACAGAACTTGTGTATAAGGTGTCATATAGAGTAAAAGCTCCATCTTGCTTTTGTCTTAAATATACTTTTACATCCTCCATCAGATCACCGGTAGAGTGATTTTTTATACGCCCAATAATCTTACCTTTATCAAGGTCTGTAGCTTCGCATGCGAATAAGAAAACGAGCAAAGAAATTACTAATAATTTAAAGATTCTCATCTATCGTACCCTCCATTAAAATGTCATTTTTACGCCGAAAATTATCTGCAATTCCTCAGCAGCATAATTTGTATATTTTTCATATTTTTGATCTAATATGTTTTTTGCTTCTGCCAAAATAGAGACATTATCCCTTAACTTATATAGTGCCGAAACATCCATTAAAAAGCCACTATCCATATCTTCACTACTATCATCTACTCCACCAGAAAAGAGTTGCAGATCAATTCCAATACAGTACAAATTCTTATCATACTCAAGTTTTGTTGATGATATTAACAGAGGTTCAAAATAGAGCTGCTCTTCAGAAATATTATACTCTACACTCTCAAAAATCGTAAGATCCTTCAATTTATATACTGCTTTCAAGCCAACTTTGTGCAAAAGACAATCGATATTGTTAAATTCGTAAAATCCGTTTTCATCGCTAACATCATACATTATATGATCTTTATCTAAATTTGTATTATAATAGATTGAAACAGGAAGAACAAAATCACTTTCTATTGTAATGTAGGAATTAACTATTTTCTTTGTTTGGAAATTTCCCGAAGTAATGTTTTGAAGTAAATTATCATTGAATCCATCCGCTCGTGAGAATTCAGAGATCGTTGGATTATTCTCAAATCTGACAGCAAGATTCTTAAAAAGATGTATCTTGGAGTTAAAGCTGATAGATGGATACAGACCATTTTCATCGTAAGCACACCAAACTTTTAACTCATCCAAAAATTTAAATCCTGATACTCCAACATCACAAAAACCTGAAACTTGTTGTATAAGCAAGTTCACATTGATGTTCCCATTGTAATTATCATATTTAATGCCAAGAGTTGTGTTTACATCAAAATCATTTTCAGAATTTTTGCCTTGAGTTGATTGATGTAGCTGAACAAATTCATGATATGAAGTTTGAAGGTCAACATCCCAATTAAATTTAGGTAATTGTGGTATTACTAAATCACTCTTCTTATAAGAGATTAATCCACTTATTATACTAGTTTCACCAATATCATTATTATACTCTCTGTTTGTGATATCAAAGATCATTTTATGCTTGTTTATCTCCGGTTGCCACTGCAAACTATAAATACTCTCTTTCCAATTCTCCACAATTTCCTGATTATAAACTCTCGTTGAAAAGTTCCAAATATTACTTTTAGCAATAACTCCACGAACAGCTGTGAAATTATCTAACCCACCCTTAAACTGAAATGCAATTCTCTCTTGAATGGGATATGTTGCTGAAGTCTCGATGATAATTGGAGAATAATAAGCAGAATATTCAAACTGCTCGGTAGAAGAGATTAGGCAATATTCCTCAAGATTTCTTATAGAGCTCAAAGTATCTTCAAGTGATTCTATTTCTCCTTGAATAACAACATTCCCAAGATCAAGTGGGTCTCCTTCAATGGCAGCTAGGGTAAAAAATGGTATGCTGAGCAGGATTATGATTAACTTTTTCATTTATCCTCCTCTTGCAGTAAATTCTCCAGATTCTCTTTCATCTCCACAGAAATATCACTTTTTATAACTTCAAAGAGTTTCTTTGCTTCATCGTAATTGTTTAATTTCATATAGGAAATGCAAGCAAGTGCTTCTGCCCGATTGCGGGTTTTTTCAAATTCAGGATAGAGATATCTCATACGTAATAGTTCAGGAATTGCTGCTTCATTATCATTATTTTTTACTAACAATAATCCTTTTAAGAATTGAGATCTTGCTTTTACACTTTTATGTTTGCTTTTCCTTAGTTCATTTATTTTGGGGTTTAAATCTGTTAGAAGATCTAGGTTCATCTTCCACTCAATTTCTAATAATTCAGCAAATTCCCGTTCTTCACCAGTTGCGAATTCCATAAACTTATTAAGATCATTTTCAAAGAAATCGTTGGTTTGCTCTAACTCTATCTCTAATAATTCCAACCAGATATCTTCTCTTCTTGTAAGCATTGAAGCTTTTCTTAATTTATCAATAGCAGTAGCATGATCATCCATTTTTACAAGCAATTTTGCCCAATGTCTTAACACACTAGGATCGTGTTTTCTGGAATAGAGATCTTCATAAGTTGCAATAGAATTAGTAAAATCTCCAAGTTTTTCATAACAAAGAGCTTTCATCAATTTTATCTCTAAAACATTCTTATGATCAGGATCAAGAATATCAAGTTCTTTACTTGTATTTACAGCCTCAAGCCACATCTCTTTCTTATAAAGATAATATATCTTCCTATCTAACAATTCAACGCGAATCTTCTTATCAGAACAGTTCTGTAACAGTTCATCAACTTTCTGTGTAAAATCTATCGCCTCCGATTGTTCTGATGCCCAACGTAATCCATTGATAGAATTATTAAGGATCTTTTCTTCAATTCCCGGTTGGATGAGAATTGAATAATGAGTTACTGCATTATTAAAATCACCGAGATTATAATAGGAATCTGCTGTTCCTAGAATTGCAGAATAATAATCTGGTGATGACTGGAAATTCTGTGTGTATTGTTTGAAATACTCAATTGCATTTAAATAGTTTTCCGCACTAAAAGCAGAAGTAGCAGCTTTTATGATATATTTTTCAGGTGAGGTTGCAGTTCCTGAAAGTCTGCTATATAAACGTGACGCTTCTTCATATCTTTTTAGCTGATACAGCGTCCATGCTTCTCTAGAGAGTACTGCTTCTTTTTGAAGAGAATTTGCAGAGTGTTCAGAGGCAAATGAATATGCTTCTAAAGCCTTATCGTAATTGCGTTGCGCAAACTCTATATTCCCTTTTAATAGGAATCTATCGAATAGATATTTTGTATCTGAAGGAATCTTCTCAAGTGATTCTTTTGCACTCTCATAATCTTGCTGATTATAATAGATATGCCCAATTCTCTCCCATGTAAATCCACTGTCGCAAATACCACCAAGTGCATCTTGATAATATCCTAAAGCTTCTATGTAATCTCCTTTTGCAAAATAGATCTCACCAATGTAGTAATTACTCATTCCATTTTTTTCTGAGTTAGGAAACTTATGCTTTATTTTACTGAAATATGCTAGTGCTGTACCATGCTCATCTTTTTGGAAGTTGATAAGACCAAGCTTGAAATTTGCTTCATCAATAAATTCACCAATAGGAAACACAGAAATATAAAGTTCAAATGCTT
>JABIME010000232.1 GCA_018654125.1 Candidatus Cloacimonadota bacterium | reverse complement strand
ATTGAAATAATTATTTCTGATTTATTTTTTAATTCTTTTATTAAATTTTCAAAGAGATCTTCTTTTTTCCTTTTTGTAACTTTTAACACTATCTCTTCTTTTACTTCTAAGAATGTTTTATCGGTATACACAGTTCTTGTATCGTAATATTTTACTAAGTAAAAACCTCTGTCTGTTTCTACAGTTTTGTAGTAATGCTTTTGTAATGAAGTAAGTGTGTTCCAAATATTTATATGTGTATTTTTTTTTGATAGAAATCCTATGTAACCGCCATTTTTGCCAGCTGCTTCTTCGGAGTGTAGAATTGCTGCATTTTTAAAGGAAGTTGTTTTTATTACATCGAGTATTGTATTTAAATTAGCTCTATTTTTGGTGAATATTCTTTGTACTTTAAACTCTTTATGGCTTGTTTGATATTCACTTTTATGAATCTTGTAGTAGTTAAATAGCTCATCTTCTGAAACTGAAACATCTGCAAGTTTTGTTTCAATAAGAGCATTTGCTTTAATATTGATCTCTGCAGATTTAATTTTTTCTTTCAATTTTGGAGATTGGGAAATTTCTAATAGATCAGCTTCTTGAGATAGAAGGGTAAGTTGTACCCAATCTTGTATAAATTCTTTCTTATCTTCAACTGTGAGAGCTTCCCACTTATTATTAGAAAAATTAGCTTTAAACTCATCAAATGTGAGCTTTACATCATTAACTTGAGCTACAATTTTTTCCTCTTCTGTTTGAACGCAGGAAAATAATAAAGCCGCAAAGAAAATAATTATAATTTTTTTCATATTTATACCTCTAATTATTCCTCAATATATGGTGGTGTAAATGTTATTCTTATCTCCGGTTCAATATCAAATTCTGTGTGAATAAAATCATCATTCACATTTAATGATCTTAATACAATTCCCTTGTTTTCATATTCACCAGAGATATAATATTGAATAATTTTTGTTACATCAATTATTATTTGATCAGTTTGTAATGTATCTGTTGAACTACTTATATAAAGGTCATCTACATCTTCAAAAGATAATAATGGAATATCTAAATTTGCGGGATCGAAATTTAGCGTATCAGATATTACAAAATATGGATTCAGATATGTTGAACCACTTATAGGATATGAATTTGTTCCATTATTATTTAAAATGAGTTCTGCTTTATTTATAGTAATTCTTTGTAAGAAAAGCGCTGTATCATTGTTTGCAATTTCATAATCAAATGGTAACACATCAACAAAAGCTGATTCTAAAATATTGAACTTAGTATAAATATTTATGGGTTGAATATTAGATATTTTTAATTCATCTTCCCATTTATCATAAATGTTATCTGTTTCAAAGATCATACAATCGTAACAAGTTTGAATAGTTTCTGTTGTATATGAGGTATCTGCTTCGGTTATTTTATATTCAAAGGTTAGAGTTGGGTTTTCATCAGTTGAATATTCAGAAGCATAGATTTCCATAAAGCCATCTGTTTCGGAATAGATAACTAATCCAGTATTTAATTCTCCATCGATCCATTCAGCTAGAATATCTGTATCTAGTTCAATATATATTGAATCTTCTTCACATTCAATATCAAATTCAATAAGTGGTAGGTCAGTATAATCTGCATCACTAAAATGTTCTCCGCTCCACTGTGTAGAATCAGATGAAACCCACCATGTAGCATTTTCATAAAACTCAACATTATTAATTGTAGCAAGTTTAAGAGTTGTATTATCAACAACATCAAACTCATTTCGTTTTGAAATTTCTAAACTAATACTGACACGTGTAATATCATAGAAAGAATCTGGTAAAGATGTAAAACGTAATAAACCATAAGAAGTTTCTGTGTTATAATTACCTAGAACCATTGTATTTGAATTACTAAAAGCACAACTATCTTCATAACTATATTTTTGAGTAAAATTAGTTTGATCTATTGTTGTATTTATTGGTGATGGACCTCCTGGTCCGTTTGTTCCTACAATATTATCTTTTTGTGTACAGCCTACCACAATCAATGAAATTATCATGATAAAACCAACGATCCTTATTCCTATATTCATTAAAACTCCTTTTTTATTTAAAATATTAGTAGTACTAGTAGGTGCTGTGTATATGGTCATAACTGAATTTAGCACTACTTAACTTTTTAATTTCTAATAACATATAACTTTTGCTCTTGTGTGTATAACTTGTGTTTACTCTGTTTGTAAAATTTGAGTTATCAACACACTTCATTTCTAATTTTTTAAAGATCAATTTATCAACATCTATGAACATAATACCATGTGTATATGTGTATAACTATCTTTTTATATCCTTAATGAGTTTCTCTATCTGGATTCTAAGCTCTCGGTCTTCCTTAAATTGCTTTTCAATTGTCTTCTTTGCATGAAGTACCGTTGTATGATCTTTTCTTTGATAATATTGAGCAATCTCTTTTAAAGAAAGCTGCGTAATTAAAAGATTAGAGAGATACATAGCTATTTGCCTTGGAAAAGCGATGTTCTTCTTTCTGGTTTTGTCGAAAATTTCTGCAGGTTTTATATTGTAAGCATCACACACTTTTTGCATGATGGTTTCTAAATTCACTTCTTTAATTTTATCTGAGATCATATCAATAAGGATTTCACTGATATCATCAACACTAATATCCTCTGTATTTAAATTATTATAGGAAGCAAATGCCAGAATTCTAATTAATGAACCCTCAAGCGCTCGTACATTACTATAAATATGTTCAGCAATAAATTCTATTACTTCATCTTTTAGCCAGATCTCTTCAAATTCTGCTTTCTTCTTTAAAATGGCAACACGAGTTTCAAAATCTGGGCTTTTAAGATCTGCTAAAAGTCCCCATTCAAATCTTGTTACAAGTCGTTTTTCCAGTTCGGGAATATCCTTTGGTGGTCTGTCACTTGTAAGAACGATCTGCTTTTTCTTTTCATAAAGTGCATTAAATGTGTGGAAGAATTCTTCTTGAGTTCCTTCCTTTTTAGAAAGAAAATGAATATCATCAATTAGAAGTACATCAAAATTTCGGAATTTATTACGGAAAGCCGGCATAGAATTGTTCCTAATACTATCTATCATCTCATTTGTAAACTCTTCCGTTGTTATATAAAAAACCTTTTTATCTTCCAGTTCATCCATCACAAAATTTCCAACAGCCTGCATGAGGTGTGTCTTTCCCATACCAGATTCCCCATAAATAAATAGCGGGTTGTAGGTTGTTCCGGGTGACTCTGCAACTGCCATCGAAGCAGAATGGGCAAACCTGTTGTTGGTTCCAATTACAAATTCGTTAAAGTTATAATTTTTATTTAATTTAGTTTGGAAGCTGCTGATCTCTTTTGGTTGCTGATGTGTATTGACTTTTCTTTCCGGTTTAGCAGGGTTGATGCCCGTAAAACGAATATTGTATTTATTATTGAATAAATTAAAGCAAATTTCAGAGACTAATTCACTATAATTTGAATTTAAGTAATCTGCAATAAACTGAGTAGGAACTTTCACGGAAAGTTTACTATCTATAAGGTTAATTACCTCAGTTTCACCAAACCATGTATTAAAACCCTGTTCGCTAATATTTTCTCTAAGTGTATCAAGCACACCTAACCAAAGTTCGTCATAATTATTCATAACACATCCCAAAACCTTTTTATAATGCCCATTCAATGGAAAGCACATAAACTTATACACTATTTATGCACATAGTTCCCCATTAAAGCTAACACATTATTTTTCAGCTGATTAAACTGAATAAATCCACTAGATTTAAAACTTATCCACATCGCTGAATTTTACGTAAACTACCTCTATCACTAATTTAACAACGAAAATGCAAACGAAAGTTTATTTGTCAAGTATGTAAAATAGTTTAACTTTGTGGATAAATTATTAATTATCAATTTTAACTTTATGTCTCATAATAAATTACGTAATTCATACTGCATAAAAGTTATCCACACACGATTACTTCAACTTAATATTTTATAGGCAATTAACACTTTTTTGTGGATAACTTGAATTTTCTTAAATTATTTGACAAAGAAATCCTCTTTAAAGCTATTGGAAATGCTTAATAATATAGT
>JABIME010000231.1 GCA_018654125.1 Candidatus Cloacimonadota bacterium | reverse complement strand
TGCTCAATTTTATATTTTAATTGTTCAGCAAGATCGTATCCACATGTAACTTTATAGGAATGTAATTGGATGAGTTTTTTTAGAGGATAACTTTCAATTGCCGCTGCAACCGTTTCTCCATAAGCTTCTATCAAACCACGAATTCCAAGTTTAACACCACCAAAATATCTTGTAACTACAGCCACAATATTAGTCATCTCATGCTTTTTTAAAGTATTCAACATTGGCTGACCCGCTGTTCCTGATGGTTCTCCTGCATCTGAGGAATGAAAAGTTTCTCCCTTATCCCCCACAATGTAAGCCCAGCAATTGTGATTTGCAGTTTTGTATTCATCAGCAATTGAAGAAATATATTTTTTTGCTTCCTGCATAGTTGTAACGTAATGCAAATGTGCGATAAAAGTTGATCGCTTTATTCTAAGTTTTTTTTTTCTTTCTTTGGCTACAGAATAAAAGTATTTCATAATAATTAATATTCTAAAAGTTCACGTAATTGCTCAGCATCCATTTTCTTCACTACGCTTTGCCCTTCTTCAATTATATTTTCAAACATTACCTTTTTATTTTGCTGCAGATCTAGGATCTTCTCTTCAATTGTTCCTTTTGTAATGATCTTATAAACCATTACTTTTTTGGTTTGACCAATTCTATGAGCTCTATCGATAGCTTGATTTTCACCCATTGGGTTCCACCATGGGTCAACAATAATCACAGTATCGGCAGAGGTTAAGTTTAATCCATATCCACCTGTTTTCAAACTTATTAGGAACGTTCTTATGTTATTGTTGTTGTTAAAATTATCTATAACTTTTTGCCTATTCTTGGTTGATCCATCCATGTATTCAAATGTAATATTCTCTTTCTTTAACATCTCTCTTAAGATTTTAAGCATTTGTACAAATTGACTAAAGATCAATAGCTTTTTACCACCCTCAACAGCATCAACAATTATCTCACGTAATAGTTCAAGTTTCCCTGAGAATTCAATATTCTCTTTTACATCTTTATCTACCAGATGCGGATGATTGCAAATTTGACGCAATTTAGTGAGTGCAGCTAAAATATGAAGATAACTTTTACCAATTTCTTCACCTTCTAGATATCTGTTTTTAACTTCTTCAAGTATTTGTAGGTACATTTTTTCCTGAATTGATGTAAGTTTACAGAATACTTGTTGTACTTGTTTATCAGGAAGTTCAATAAGAACATCCTTCTTCTTTCTTCTCAAAATAAAAGGAGAAACAAGCATTTTTAATTTTTCGTTACTCTCTTTTTGCAGTGCAGAATCATTTTTATATTTGTTAACAAAATTTTGCGATTTTGGTAAATACCCCGGCATTAGAAAATCAAATATTGACCATAACTCTACAGGATTATTCTCGATTGGAGTTCCTGAAAGCGCACATCGATGTTTTGCTTTCAGCTTCTTTACAGCTTTTGTTCTTAAGGCAGAAGGATTTTTTATATGTTGAGCTTCATCTAGAATTACATAGTCAAATTCAATTTCAGATAGTTCATCAATATCATTTTGAATTATTGAGTATGAAGCAAAAAGAAGATTAACATTCAAATTATCCAGGATCTTCTTTCTCTCTTTTTGGCTTCCTTCATACAACATATAGGAAAGACTTTTATTGAATTTATTAATCTCTGCAGCCCAGTTGAAAAGCAAAGTTTTTGGGCAAATAATTAGTGATCTTGAATTAGCAGGAAGATCTGAAAGTATAGATATTGATTGGATCGTTTTCCCTAGCCCCATATCGTCTGCCAGAATTCCGGAGAGTCCAAATCTTTCTAACATTTTCATCCAATGATATCCTGCTTTCTGGTAACTTCTCATAACCGGTTTAAGCAAGGAAGTAATTGAAGTTCTCTCATCTAACCTTCTTTTAAGAATAGCTGTGAACATCTCTTCCAGATAAGAATCTCCTTCGATTCTAATACCGGTGTTAATTGTATTTAGTTGATAGACATATGGTAAATTATAAATTGAAAGCTTAAATGCTTCGCTTGGTGTTTTTTTACTCTTACTAATTAATTTTTCAATTTCTAAAAAAGCACTTTTATTTTCAAAATAAAGAAGTCTTCCGTCTTCTAATTTCAAGAATTTTTCTTTTGTATCAAAGAATTGTTTCAATTCCTGATGAGTAAATTTTATATCTTTATAATTATATTCAACATCATATTCAAACCAGTCGATTCTTTTTGTCTGTTTGGTTTTTATCACAGGTTTAAGATCTACTTTATAAACAAATTCCTTCTTTAATTCATCGGAAAGCTGGATGTTCCAAGAAGGATCTGCGTTCTCAAATATTATCTTCTTGAGCATATCAATATTTTCTTGTCCCTCAAAGATCAATTGTGAATCTTCTTCTAACCGATGTGTTTGAGATTCAGGTAGCTTCCCCACAAAATTCAAGATCTCATGTTTTATCTGCGGAGGTATGTAGAACCAAGTAACCTTCCCATCCTGATCATACCGCACAAGCTCTACAGGAAGGCGAATCGCAGACATTGGAATTTCGTTACCATTTGAATAATCTAAGATCCCATTTAATACAATTCCCCCATTTTCCTTAAATAGTTTGTAGGTGATAGTTGGTGTATTATGGTAAACTTCTGGGATTTCAATATCTTCATCAAAATCTAAATAGCATTTCATAAGACCCAATTGTCGAGCAACAACAGAATATAAATAAACCAGATCAGTCTGTTTTAAAACGTATCCTTCAGAAAATATTTTCTTGGAAACACTAACCTTAAAAGGTAAATTTATGGAATGCACAACATTCCTAATAAAAATATATGTAGTCTTACCAGAAAATACTGCAGAGATCTGTTCAGCATTAGATAATTTAAGTATATATTTATTTGATTCGTATCTGCTAACCTGAAAATTCATACGGAATTCATCATCCGAGAATTTGATATTATCACCGGTTTCTTTGATGTAAATCTTGTTTTGCATATTTTTAAGAATATTTATTATATTTATGAATTTGTGTTTATAAATTGTAAAAAACATACCCTTACGGCTGAATGAACATTTATTCTTATATAATAATCTTAATAATTCAAGTTCTTCAGATGACAATGCTTTCATCTGTTTTTCTGCTTGAGGAATTTGCACAATATCATCTTCTTTAAAATCACCATCAGCACAAATAGAAGCTATAATT
>JABIME010000230.1 GCA_018654125.1 Candidatus Cloacimonadota bacterium | reverse complement strand
TCTGCAAGAAAATTTACCACTAAATCTGTCTTTATTTCATACAGTTTTTAATTTTACAAATACAATCATATTCATCTGGTTTGTGAATAAATTTGCAGTAATCATAAGAAAGATGGTTCCTGAGAAAGAATCGGATAAACAGACAGAATATAACCTAAAATACATCTCTACAGGATTGCAGGATACAGCTCAATTAAATATCCTTAATGCAAAAAATGAAATCAGGAAAATGTCTGATGTTGCTGAAAAAATGTTCAAGACCTTTATGAAAGTCTTCCAAAATCCGGGAAAGAATATGACCAGTTATGTAAAAGAAGTAAAATTACAGGAAGAACTAGCTGATCAGATGCAATCAGAGATTTCCAAATATCTGGTTGAATGTACTAAGGAAGAATTAAATGAAAATACTCGTAAGAATGTAAATTCCATGCTTCGAATTGTGCATGAGATTGAAAATATCAGTGATAGTTGTTATAAATTGATCTGGCTGGCACAAAAGAAATATAATAACAAGATTGAACTGCATGATAATGCTACATCCGAAATCGCAGATTATGCTAAAGTTATCTTCAATTTCATTACCTTTTTCAAAGATAATATCAACCAACATCTTAAATACAATGATATACAGAAGGCCTATGATTTTGAGAACAAAATTAATAATTATCGAGATAAACTTAAAGAGGCTTCGCAGCATCGTTTACAGAATGGAGCAGATGTAAATTCTGAAATACTATATTTAGATCTGTTAAAGAATTTCGAGCATATCGGAGATAATTCATTGAATATTGCCCAAGCTTTGCGACACGTTTATTAAGATAAAAGAAATTGCTAATTGGAGAGAGTATGATTCCGACTATATTTAAATTATTAGGTGCACTTGGTGTGTTCCTATTTGGAATGCGCGTTATGAGTGAAGGAATTCAAAAAGTTGCCGGCAAGAGGTTGCAATCGATATTAAACTACATGACAGCAAATCGTGTTGCTGCTGTTTTCACCGGTTTTTTTATTACAGCCTTGGTTCAATCCTCTTCAGCTACGACTGTGATGGTTGTAAGCTTCGTAAATGCCAGTTTGCTCAATCTTACTCAAGCAATCGGTGTGATAATGGGAGCAAATATTGGAACCACCGTAACTACTTGGATTGTGTCGATAATCGGTTTTAAATTTAAGATAACAGCAATTGCTCTACCTATTGTTGGTGTTGGATTACCATTTATGTTTTCAAAGCTCAAGAAACGACGAGATATTGGTGAGATACTTATTGGATTTGGTCTGCTCTTTTTGGGTTTAATGTTTCTAAAAGAATCTGTACCGGATATCAAAAGTAATCCGGAAGTTCTGGAATTTCTTAAGAACTACACTGATTTGGGATTTCTTTCGTTTGTCATTTTTGTTTTTGTAGGCGCTGTTCTAACGGTTATAGTACAATCTTCTAGTGCTGCAATGGCTATTACGGTAACTATGGCTTATATGGGTTGGATCGGTTTTGAGACCGCAGCTGCGATTGTATTAGGTGAGAATATTGGAACAACTGTTACTGCATATCTGGCTTCACTAGGAACAAACGTAAATGCTCGTCGGACAGCTAGAGCTCACTTCTTGTTCAATATATTTGGTGTAATTTGGATGGCATTTGTTTTCAGATATTTTACACAGTTCATTCTTAAAATTGCACCTTGGGATTCTAGTTCGCAGATAAATTTACCGTTAAATCTTTCACTATTTCATACTATATTTAATATTATTAACACTTTAATCTTTATTCCATTTATAATTCCTTTTGCTAAACTTGTAGAAAAACTTGTGAAACCAAAAGAAAGCGACCTTTCCAAAGAGTATTCATTTAAATATATTAAAACTGGTTTACAAGATACCGGTCAGATGAATATCCAATCTGCTAAATTTGAACTCAATAAAATGGTGGAACTGGTAGATGAAATGTTCAATACATTCCTAAAAGTATTTCACAATCCAGATAAAAAAATGGGTAGTACAGTAGAGAAGGTGAAGGGCATGGAAGATCTTAGCGATCAAATGCAGCATG
>JABIME010000022.1 GCA_018654125.1 Candidatus Cloacimonadota bacterium | reverse complement strand
GAAAATCTAAAGGAATGTTTACAATGCAGCAGGATCTATACAGATTATATAAAGCTGGTATTATTACGGTTGAAACAGCAATGAATTACTGTAATAATAAAAAGGTGATGAGTAATCTGCTAAAATATTCAACTTAGTAAAAGAGAGTTAAAAAAATACCAATAGGATAATGAGTTACTAGAAACTACTAATAACTTGAAGATACAATCGCATCTTATCTTTTGTATTCCAATGATCAGAAACTTTGAATTGTAATTCAATATCTTTGAAAATGTTATACTTAGATACAAAATAGGAATAAGCTCCATCACCTTTTAAAATAGAATTTTGCATAATCCCATCTACATTATGTTCATACATATAATGCAGAATATCCGAGTGATAAACCGAAATTTGACCAATAAGAGTTAGCTTTTCAATTTTCCATTTTATCTCTTCATAAACCAATATTCCGCTTCTGTGAATATCATCATTTGCCAGAAATTCTGTAACTATATCACAACGTGTTTTAAATCTAAAATTATCTAAATTCTGCCACCAGTCAGCTCTGAAAGTTGTTCGCTCAAAATCACGGATCTTCGATTCATCTAGCGAAATATATTTTTCCTTATCTTTATGCTGAACTGAAATCCGCAAACTATTAGTATCAAATTTCCGCTCTATTTGAATAAATTGCTCACTTCCAACTGAGGGCATTTTTTCGAAATAGCGTGTTTGTGGGAAGCTCCACAGATCAAAATAACAATTGATCTTAGTTTTTTCAAATGGGATGATCGTCATGCCATAATATAGTCCAACTTCATTATCGAAGCGACTTTGTGAAGAAAATGGGTTACCATGCCAAGTTGGGAAATCCTTCTCATAATATCTAAATAGAAGTAAATGTCGCAATTCATTCTCACCAAATTTACTACCAATTACTCCTGCAATTCTCTGTTGGGAGTAAGCAATTTCACCAAAAGTTGGGAAGCTGCTCTTATTAATCATGAAGTCAGCTGAAATAGCAGTATATTCATTTTCGCGAGCAGGATTACTAAATTGATGATCAAAATATATTTTAGCTAAATTTAACCCAAAAGAATGATCTGTCAGTGAATATTTAGTTGCTAAACCATAAATTATTTCCCGAACATTGTTCTTCTTAGTTTCATCAAGATGTAATCCGCTTTCATTAAAAGAAGTGATATGCGAAAGTGTATCTAAATTAGCACTAATAGATGTTCTGGAGAAAAAGGGAATTATATTGAAAGCTGATAAATCGATGTTTGCAACAGCACCTTCGAGTTCCCAAATTTCATAAGAACTTGTATATGGTTTTATTAGATTAAATTTCTTAACAGGAACAGATGTAGCAGCTCCACTTTTAGACATCCCTAGTTTAGGAGCGAATAAAATTCCCTGACCCAAAGCAAGTCGATATTTTCCGATCAGTAATTTTTTTAAGTAGTGCTCAGATGAATAATCCATAAAATATGAGTAGAAATCAAGTGGATCTTTTTCACCTTCATCTTTCTGACTTATAAATCCAAATTTATAATTATTTAATGTAAGAATTGTTTTTTGAAAATATTTTAAAGTTGATGGCAGATACTGTTTTGGTTGATGAAATTCAACTCTGGATGCTTGTTTTAGCTTGAGTTTTATTGAAGCCCCGAATGTTATATAATCACTCAATTCATTCACCGTAATTTCATCTATCCCAATTTTAGAGAGATCTTTCAAATTAGTTATTTTATTGGAAACTCTATAAGAAATGATCTTTTGAATATCTTTTTCAGAGAGCCAAGGTATAAGTGCTAACTCATTTTCTGCTGCAGTATTAATGTTTATAGGTTTCTTCTTATAACTTTGCAAAAGGTCACTCAGCTCTGTAGAATGATATGTTTCATCTTCAAATGAGAATAACTTCTCTTCAGAATCTTCTGAGAGGAGGGAAGCATAAAAAATTAAGAGAATCAGTATTATTTTAAAACGCATAATTGATAGATATGTAATGATTAAGTGGAAGATGTTGATGTGTACGAACACTATAGCAGAAGCGGAATTTATCTAAATTAAATATTGCACCAACTCCTATTCTATCCGGTTCATACTGGTAACTGGAGAGAATTGTAAGGATTCTATGAACATCATATCTACCAGCTATTTTAAAGGAAAAATTAAAATCAGTTTCTTTTTCTAAACCTATAGATAGTCTACTTTTTTGTGTGATATGAAAACATGATTCCCATAAATATACAATTGGTAATTGTTCTTCCAAAAAACTTGAATGAGTTATATTTCTTATACTCAAGCCAGTTGAATTATTTTCATTCTTCCATAGGAATCCGACATTTGCCATCAGAGCAGAGTCTTCATTATAATCCTCTACATCATTGTATAGATGCTTTATTGATGAACCTAAAGTAAACTTTTGATAAGTATAATTTAAACTGAAAGAATTGCTGCTTTCTTTGTAAAGTGGATGGGAGAGGAACGAGCTTCCAATATGAAAACCGAATTTGCGAAATTTGTATTGAAGATGAAGGTTATAGTAGGGGAGGTCTTCCAAACTAAAAAGATAAGTTGCGGAGGTTTCTACGCCATTGGAAGAACAGGCAGGATTACTATTTGAGGCTGATGGAGAGGGATAAATAAGAACTAATCCTGAGGTTGCATTT
>JABIME010000229.1 GCA_018654125.1 Candidatus Cloacimonadota bacterium | reverse complement strand
TTGCTGACGCAGAACCTTTACTTCCTGTTTTAATTCATTTGTATCAAGAGCTTTTCGTATGACTAACTTTAATTCTTCATTTACAAAAGGTTTGGTAATGTAGTCGAAAGCACCTAGCTTCATAGTTTCTACAGCTGTTTCCACATCTCCGTAAGCAGTTATCATTATTACAGGTATCTCTTTTTCCAGTTTTGTGATCTGTTGCAAAATGTCTATTCCATTCATTTCCGGTAGACGTATATCCAATAAAACAAGATCCGGAGATTCTTCTGTTACTGCCTTCAAACCATCTCTTCCGTTAGTTGTAGAAATTACATTATATCCTTCATCAACTAATAAATTTTGTAGAATTATCTGCATATTTTTGTTATCATCCACAATTAAAATTTTAATCATTTATTCTCCGTTTATGTTTGAATTGGAATCTCAACGAGCACATTCGTTCCTACTTCTTCTTTGCTTTCTATCTGAATACTACCGTCATGATCTTCAAATATCTGATGTGTTAAACTTAAACCTAAACCCACGCCATCTTCTCTGGTTGTAAAGAATGGGTCAAATATCTTTGTAAGATTCTTTTTAGAAATCCCGTGTCCTGTATCTATAAAATTCACTTTTATTTTACGAGTTAACTGTTTTACAACAATTTTAAAGTCTCCACCATCTGGCATAGCATTAATAGCATTCACCGCAATGTTTAAGAATGCTTGCTCCAACCATTTTGCATCAATAAGTGAATCTCGGATGCTCCCATTACTTACTAAATTTACAGTAATATTGTTTTCCTGACACCGGGCATCGATTCTTTTAATTACACTTTTTAGTACTTTTAAAAGAGAACCCTTTTTAAATTTCACATCACGCGGATTGGCAAAATCTAACAAACCTTTTATAATGGAATTTGCTTTATCAGAGTCTTCCTGAATAATTTCAAGAAATTGCTGAACTTCTTTTGGATGCTTAAATTTACTTAGGCAGATCTGTGCAGATGAGCTTATGTTTCCAAGTGGATTTCGTATTTCATGAGCAATTCCTGCTGCTAATTCTCCCACACCTGCAAGTCGCTCTGAACGCATTAATTGATTCTGAAGATCTTTACGTTCCTGAATCTCTTTCTTTAATTTTACATTGGCTTTTTTTAGATCACGAGTACGCTCTTCAACCTCTTTTTCTAGTTTTATTTTTGCTTTTTTACTTAGTGTATAACGATAGAAAAATACAAATCCGATTACCATTAAAATTACAAGCCCAAACACAAGAAGAAGTAGTGCTAGATTTTGTTTGTCAGATCTCAATTTGTAAATTTCATTATCTTTCTGAAGAAGGACAATCTCTTTTTCCTGTTCTTCAAGAAGTAGCTCAACCTCGTATGTAGTCTCCATTCCAGAAATTATTTCCATTCTCTCTTTTGTGAAAGTACTATCCTTAATGTTAGAATAAAGTTTATAATATTGAAGAGATGTTTTATAATCTTTCTTAACTGCATAGATATCAGAAATATTTTCATAGATCTCTATTTGCAGATCTCTAACTTTAATACCTTTGGCTATTATAAGTGCATTATTAAAATATTCTAATGCTTGCTGATATTTTTCTGTTTCTTTATAAACTGAGGCAATATTATTCAGGGCAGCAGCAATTCCTTTCTTTCTTCCAATTATCTGGTAGGAAGTTAAAGATTCCTGGAGATATTGCAGAGCTTCATTATATTTTTTCTGATTCTTGTAGGCAACTCCAATATTATTAGATGCATCGGCAATACCATTCGGATTAGAAATGTCTTTGTAAATATCATGAGAATCTATGTAATAATCGATTGCCATATCATATTGTTTCATATCATCATATATGATTCCAATGTTATTTAGTATGCCGGCTATTCCAAACGAATTCCCCAATTCCTCTTCCATCTTGAGAGATCTATGGTAATAATCTAATGCTTTTTCGCGCTCACCAATATTATCATATATCATTCCGATATTTCCCAGAGTTCTAGCTATGCCGGTTTTATCATCTATTTCTTCATGAATTTTAAGGGCACGCAGGTGATATTCTATTGATTTATCGTAATTTGTGAGTACGCGGAAGATTGAGCCAATATTATCAAGAGTAAGAGCTTGTCCGTATTTATTGCCTATCTCTTTGTAAACATCTTCTGCTCTGCGAAAATATTCTAACGCTTTATTGTAATCTGAAAGTTTTTCATAAACCATACCAATATTATTTAATGAACCTGCTATCCCATCCTTATTCCCAATTTCAGATTCGATATCCATTGATTCTAAATAGTATTCTAAGGCTTGCTCAAAATTGTTTAAACTTTCTTGCACAATTCCCAAATTATTTAGCGCATTTATTATATCTGTATTGTCACCGATTTCTTTTCTTAGTTCTAAAGATTCTACAAAAAGTTCAACCGCTATATCATAATCACCTAAGAAGTAATGAGCTCCGCCAATATTCTTAATCGCTTCAGCTTCACCTTTTTTGTAATTCAGTTGTTCCGAAAGTTTCAGAGCACTATTTCCACTCTCAATTGAAAGTTCCAGATCTACCTGCCAGTAAGCTTTTGCAAGCATATTCACAGCATCTATTTCTTCAGTACCTGTTGTTTTTTCTATCACTGTTTTTAAGCTATCTATCTCTGCAGTCTGGGCAAAAAGCGATATCATTAATAAAAACATTAGCAAGAACATTAAATTATATTTCATGAACTTAACCTCTTTAAGAACCTTGCAAAAAGCGATGTGGGTTTTGCCAAAAATTCACCAATTACTTTTGCAACTTCTTCATTTTGCAGATAACCATAAACCTTATGCGGATTATTTTGTCCATTATATTCATAGGTGTTGTTGATGATAACATCAACAGGTTTAATGTTATGCCGGTTTTGTGAATAGTCATCAGCCAGATCATAATTCATAGTAATTTTATCATCAAGATCAGAAAAATTGTGCCAGCCAGATAGTATATTATTGGGAGTTGGTGGCTTAGCATTGTAATTAATTTCCAACTTCTGTTCCATTAATATTTTCTTGATGATCAGTGGAAAACCAAGTGGAGATCCAATAGTAATAAAAGTATCTACTTTTAGTTCAGGAACATCCTGAGTTAATGTGTCGTAAGAAATTATTGAGCCCATAGAGTGTCCGATGAGTAATATTCGATCATATCTATATTTTTGTAGCACTTCTATTAATCTGTCTCTAAAAGTTTGTTTGGCTATCTGTTTTTCATCAACTTTACAAAAGCCATGATAATATACATCAAGATCTGTGAACATTCTTCGTACTGTAGAATCAACAATCTTCTCGATCCCACTAATTTTTTCTTCCTGCAGAATTATTTTATCTAAACCATCTTCCAATTTATCGAGTATTTTTCTTTTTATTCTCGGTTCTTTCTCATTAGATTCTGGTTTGCAAATTGGTGCATAGGGATGCTCTATATATGATGAATCTTTAGAATCTGTATTTTTTGGATCGAGTGGTATAAAATACTCAAGATCTGCCCAATAAACAAGCTCAAAATCAAACTCTACATTTTGCAATCCAATGTTATTTAATCCATCAATAATAGAACTTTTCCACCAATCTGCAAGAATTTCTTTTGGTGGTTTATTCTTTAACCCGTGTATTCCTATTATTATGTTTTTCAATTAGTAATAACCTTTACTATTTTAGCAGATTTCCCAAGCTTTTCTGCACAATCCATTGTGTATTTTGTTCCTTCACATTCTCCATCCCAAAAAGTAATTATTTCATCACATTCTTCAAC
Organism: Candidatus Cloacimonadota bacterium; assembly: GCA_018654125.1. The sequence goes on along the minus strand of JABIME010000229.1, from coordinate 184 downwards.
GATCAATTTATCACGAATATGCTTTGCTTTGTCACCAAATTTTTTATAATCGGGTGGGAATTCAAGGAATATTATCTGATTTTGAAATGCAAATTGTTTGGCAAGTGTATCGGTTCCCGCTGCACCACCACTGATAATCACTGTGATATTGGGAATTTTTGTTAGAATATTTGAAAGAAAATTG
>JABIME010000228.1 GCA_018654125.1 Candidatus Cloacimonadota bacterium | reverse complement strand
TGATATGCTTAAGCGAAACAGGGTAGATCATGAGGGAAACTCAAAATTAACCAGATGGGTTAAGGGAACTCATAATGTAAAAGTTACAGTTCTTTACCATCAAGTAGTAAAGAAAAGATATCGCATAAGCTTACGTTCAAATTATATAAATGTGAATAAAATTGCTGTTAAATATGGCGGTGGCGGACATAAAAAAGCTTCGGGTTGTGAAATGAAGGGCAGCTTGGAAGAGCTAAAAACTACATTATTGGAAGATATCCGGGAACAATTGTAAACAATGTCAGATTTCGGTGTAATATTAATAGATAAACCACCGGACATAACGTCGTTCGACGTTGTTAGAAAACTTCGTAAAATTACTGGAATTAGAAAAATTGGACATACCGGAACACTCGACCCTTTCGCTACCGGACTTCTACAAATCTGTATTGGAAAAGCAACCAGGGTAGTATCTAAACTTACCCAAAACGATAAAACATATCTTGCTACATGCAAATTAGGAATTCAAACCAATACAGGTGATCTTACCGGTGAGATGATTAGAGAGGAAGATCTTCCTGAAATTACAAAAGAAAAACTTAATAATATTATCCCTGAAATCTTAAAAATTAGATCCCAAATTCCTCATAAATATTCAGCAGTTAAAGTTGATGGTAAACGAGCTTATGAACTTGCCAGAAACAAATTAGAAGTAAATCTTAAGCCACGATCAATAACAATTTCAGAGTTTAGTATAGAGAATTATAAGGATAACGAACTTACCTATATTGCACTTGTAAGTAAGGGAACATATATCCGTGTGCTTACCGAAACAATTGCAGAAAAACTTGGTACAATTGGAACAACCAAAACTTTAAGAAGAACCAAAATAGGTGATCTAGAATTAAAGAATGCTATAAAATTAGAAGATCTAAATGAAAGTAATTGGAAAGATCATCTTATCCCGTTAAATCAAGTTTTCTCTAATCACACCAAAATTCATATTGAATCTGAACAACAGCAAATCTATAAGAATGGTGGATATATTACAACACTCATGGAAGATAATGATGATGTTATCGTTCTTGACAACACAGATAAATGTATTGGATTTGGTATTATTGAGGAAGGTTTATTAAAACCAAAATTAGTATTTATATGAAATATTTTAAAGATCAAAAATGTGATTTTAGCGAACCAGTTATAACAATGGGAACTTTTGATGGAGTACATTTAGGACACATAAAGCTTTTAGAGCAAGTTGCTATAAAAGCAAAAGAAAACAATACAAAATCAGTTGTGATCACATACTTTCATCATCCATTAGAAACTATTCATAAAAAGACATTTCCATATCTTCTTACGGAACAAAAAATTAAAGAAAAATTAATAAAAGAAAGTGGGATTGATTGTGTTTTATATTTAGATTTTAATGAAAAAATGGCTCAAATGCAACCCGAAGATTTTTTAAAAAAAATCATAATAGAGGAGATCGATGCAAAAGCAATTATAGTAGGCTATGACACACATTTTGGAAATTCTAGAGAAGGGAATTTCCAATTCCTACAAAACAGATCTGCACTTTATAATTATAGTATTGAATTAATTGAACCTGTAAAAATAAATAACCATATCATTAGTAGCAGTCTTATTAGAGATTACATTAGAGAAGGTGATATGCAGTATGCTGCAAAATTACTAGGTAGAAACTACTCTATTCACGGCTCAATTCAACTTGGACATCACATTGGCCGGAAGATAGGATTTCCAACTATAAATCTTCAACCAGCAAATGCAAATAAGTTAATACCTGCAATAGGTGTTTATGTATGCGAAGTTAAAGTAAATGATAGAATTTATGAAGGTGTAACAAATATCGGCTATTCTCCAACTTTAAAAACAACACGAATTAAAGAGATAGAGACTTACATTTTAGATTTTGATGAAGACTTGTACTACAAAGATGTTGAAATAATTTTTAATAAAAGGTTACGTGAAGAGTTGCATTTTAAAGATAAAGATGAACTTATTGAAGCTATTGAAGTTGATGTTAACCAAACGCGTGAATTTTTTAGAAGGAGAAAATAATGTTCTTCTGTACCGAATGCGGATCTGAAGCGACAAAGTGGAGTGGAAAGTGCACTGCTTGCGGTGCCTGGAACAGCTTGAAGGAAACAACTAGTGTAACCGGTGGTAAGAAGAATAAAAAAAATAAGGGGCGAGACCTTTTTGATAACGAGCCAAACAAAAAACCTCAGAAAATTAAGGATATAAATTATACAGAACAGCAACGTACAAAAACAGGTATAAATGAATTTGACGGTACACTTGGCGGTGGGATTGTTCCTGGAATGGTTGTGCTGATTGGCGGAGAACCCGGTATTGGAAAATCAACACTACTTTTGCAGGTTTCCGATCAACTTGCCAATGCCGATAAAAATGTACTATACATTTCGGGTGAAGAGAGTGAGGAACAGATCAAACTTCGAAGTCAGCGACTTGAATGTAATTCCGATAAATTATTTCTTTATTGCGCGACTGATTTTGAGGAGATTGCTCAAACAATATTTAATACAGAGCCCGATGTTGTGATTATAGATTCAATACAATCAATGTATCTAAGTACAATAGAAAGTGCACCTGGAAGTGTTTCACAACTGCGAGAATGTACTGGC
>JABIME010000227.1 GCA_018654125.1 Candidatus Cloacimonadota bacterium | reverse complement strand
TTCTTCAATAATAATCCAATCGAAGAGGCTGCGATTCCCTTTCCTAACGAAGAAAGTACTCCACCAATTACAAAAATATGTTTAGCCATTAAATCTCCTATAGCTATTTAAGATGTAAACAGACTATTTGTAGAAAAATTAGGGTCTGTTGTTAAATTAACACCAATTCTACGCAAACCAGCTTCATCACCGGGGGTTGGAATATGTGTCATATGAACTTCACAACCTCGTAAGTCTCTAATTTTTTCCATTGCTACTTGTGCTGTTGGATTTGTTGTAGCACTAATACTTAACGCAATGAAAGTCTCTTCCATGTCTAAACTTACAGATTTTTCACCTAAAATGTTCTTCTCAAGTTTAAATATTGATTCAATTACCTGTGGGGAGAGGAGATGAATCTCATCTGGAATTCCGGCTAATATTTTTATCGCATTTAGAACCAGACTAGATGCAGAGTGCATAAGTGGAGAGTTTTTACCAACAACAATTTCACCATCTGGTAACTCAATTGCTGAGCCACAGAATATGCCGTCATTTCCTTTTCCACAAGATTCAGCCTGTAAAGATGCTTCACGAGCAGGTATTACTACCTTTCTATCTTCAGGCTTAGCTCCAACTTCATTCATTATTAATTCTGCACGATCAACCGTATCTTTATTAACAAATCCCATTACAAATTCACATCTATATCGGAAAAATCTACGTATGATTTCCTGACGCGATGCTTCCTTTGTTGCTTCATCATCAATTATACCAAATCCAGCTCGATTAACCCCCATATCCGTAGGTGATTGATACATTGCCTTTCCACCTGTAATCTTTTCCAATATACGTTTTAAAACTGGGAACGCTTCCACGTCTCTATTGTAATTAATAGTTGCTTCTCCATAAGCTTCCAAATGGAAAGGATCTACAAGGTTAAAATCTTTAAGATCTGCAGTGGCAGATTCATAAGCTATATTTACAGGATGCTTAAGTGGAATGCTCCAGATTGGGAATGTTTCAAATTTTGCATATCCTGCTTCTGTTCCTCTTATATGCTCATGATACATTTGCGAAAGACAGGTTGCTAGCTTTCCACTTCCAGGCCCTGGTCCTGTAACAATTACAAGAGGTTTTGAAGTTTCAATGTAGTCATTTGCACCATATCCATCTTCACTAACTATTGTGTCTACATCGGTAGGATATCCCTTTGTGAATTTATGGGTATAGACTTTCACGTTTCTACGTTCGAGTTTGTTTTTAAAAATTATTGCAGCCGGTTGCTCTTCAAATCTGGTTATTACAACAGCCGCAACATTAATTTCCCGCTCTCTTAGATCATCTATAAGTTTAAGGGCATCAACATCATATGTTATTCCAAAATCAGCTCGAATTTTCTTTCGCTCAATATCACCTGCATATATGCAGAGGATAATGTCAGCACGATCTTTTAGTTTTTGCAGCAGATCCATTTTAACATTAGGTTGAAAACCGGGTAGAACTCGTGATGCATGATAATCAAAGATTATCTTCCCACCAAACTCTAGATAAAGTTTATTATTAAATTTATTTACTCTTTCTAATATTGCTTCAGTTTGCTCTTTTAAATATTTTGCATTGTCAAAACCGATTTTCATTAATGTCTCCCGAATTAGTTATGAATCTTAGTTTCTTTATCTATTTTGCTATTAATATTTGAGAGGAATATTGGCTTTGAATTTTTATCAAAAAACTTCATAGAAATATTTCCATCAATACAGCGATCATAAGAAAAATAATTTGTATATTCTTTAATATCTTTGTTAAACCCAAGAGTTAGAAAGCACTCTTTATCATTATTTATGAGCTCATTCTGCAAGTGAAAGTTTCCTTTTTTATCCTCTTTAAAAGCAACATAACGAATCGAACCATTCTCAAATTTAATTTTAATATTATTATAATTACGATCTTTATAATATATCTTTTCTGCAAAATATATACCATTCATACTTTCACGATTTATAGGAAACTCTATAATTCCGGTAGGTAAAACAAGAATTTGATGTTCGGAAATATCACCAGAAAACAGAACTGGTTTATCTCTATTTATTTTTATTGCTAATGTCTCAGAATTGGTTGTTATCCTATAATTTGAAAACGAAAAATATTGTTCACGATACTCTTCACCGTTTATTTTAAGTAAATTATAATTACAATTTACACCATCAATATA
>JABIME010000226.1 GCA_018654125.1 Candidatus Cloacimonadota bacterium | reverse complement strand
AATTTCGCTAATATTATATATAAGAAGATGTTAGTAGAATATTTTCTTTAGTGAATTAAAAAACTTGCAAATTATTGCACGTTAAAAAGTTTTGAAATTATTAAAATATTAAAGATTCAGGAGGAAATGTGAAAAAAATTATATTATCATTACTTATGCTACTTATTATCAGCACAATACTTATGGCAGATGCTCAAAAGGTTGCGATCTTAGAATTCAGCAGTGACAGAGAGAGTGAATACGTTGCAAATTCTTTAATGAAGAGAGATTTTTCTATAGTATTTAAAGGATTTGATGATATCGAATTGATAGATATGAAAAAATCTAAGAAAGCGCTTCAAGCTTCTGGAATTTCAAATCTTTCTTACGCTGGAGTAGAAGATATTGCAGCAATGGGTGGTGAACTTAATGCAAATATTGTAATTTGGGGAACAATTTCTGCAGAATCTAGTTCCAGTTTTAAAATTGTGGCAAAAATATATAGTATGCAAACAAATGAGGTTAGCGTAACTTCTTTTGTGGTTGAGAAAAAAAGTAAGCAAAGACAGCAGGTAATAACTGAGGAGCTTATTCCAAAAATACAAAAATTAGGTGCTGGTGAGATTGAGAAATTACTTAATATCGGGATGCAGCATTTTAGCAGTAAAAACTATACTTCAGCTGAAGAGACATTCCAGAATCTGGTTAATATGGATACAACGAACAGGGATGGATTTTTTTATCTTGGCCTAATAAAGTTTCTGAATAAAGAATTCGAAGCTTCTATAGAATTTTACAATACCGCTTTAGAAATAGTACCTGAAGATAAAGATATCCTAAATTACTTAAGCAAATCATATATTGCGATGGAAGAGTTTGAACTTGCTGCTGAAGCTCTTGAAAAAATTACTGAATTTGAAGAGAATAAAGAGATCTGGTTAAGCATTGGAAATATCTATGCTGAATTGGAATATACGGATCAAGCTAAGGATGCTTTTAATAGCGCAATAGAAATTGATGAAGAATATTTTGAAGCATTTAAAGCTTTGGGTGAAGTTCTTTATAATACCGAATTCTATGATGAAGCAATAGCTCCTTTAGAAGCTGCTTCTAATGCTTTCCCTGAAGATGATGATTTATGGAAGAAGCTAGGAAAGTGTTATCATAAAACAGGTAAATTAGAAAGTGCAATAGAAAAGTATAAACAAATGGTTATAGATCAACCAGATAATAAAACTGCATATATGAATCTAGCTGGAGCTTATAGAGAAACAAATCAAAATGAAGAGGCTCTAAAGGTTCTGAAGGATCTCAAAGCAATCGATCAGGATAATCCTAAAGTTTATTTACGTCTTGCAGACGTTTATATTGTTCTAGAGAATTTCACAAAAGCAAAAGCTAATGCAAATAAAGCGATTGAAATTGATGCAGAACTTCATGATTCTTATCGCGTTTTAGCTTCTATCCACCAGAAAATTGGATATAAAAAATATGAGCAATTCCTTGAGTATGAAGAGATGTATAAAGATAAAAGTGTTTACTATGGAGAAAAAGCTGATGAAATGAGTGAGATGATAACTAATGTAAAAGCTGATGCTAATTCTAACTTCAAAAAAGCTGAGCAATATCTTACAGAAACAGAAAATAGAACTGATAACTCTTCTGTTATTAGTGACATTAATAAAACTAGAAAAACTTTATCACAGCTTAAAGAAGCTACGAAATCCGGTGGATTTTAAAATAGCATAAATAATTGTAAAAAACCCCTTTGGAATTCCAAAGGGGTTTTTTTTATTAGATTATTATACTTCAAAGAAATTATTTATTAAACAGAATCGGGAAGAGTTGCCTGATATGTTTGATCCTTTTTATATTTGATTCTTTACTTGAACTTTTACTTTTTGCAGAAATAATAATATTTTCGTAACCTAGTTTTTTTGCTTCTTTAATTCTTTTATCTGTTTGAGAAACTGGTCTAATTTCTCCATTAAGACCAACTTCACCAAGCAAGAGTGTATTTGCGGGAAGAGTAATTTCTTTAAAGCTAGATAGAATTGCAGCAACAATCGAAAGATCTAATCCGGGATCTGTAACTTTAATTCCACCAGTAAGATTCAAAAAAACGTCATTATTCCTAAGATTAATAGAAAGATTTTTTTCTACAACAGCAAGCAACAATGCTAATTTACGATGATTGAATCCCAGCGAAACCCTCTGAGGAGTTCCATAACTTGCAGGAGAGACAAGAGCTTGTACTTCTACCAGAAAAGCCCTTGAGCCTTCCAAAAGACATCCTACAGAAGAACCAATGTTATTCTCTCTTGTTAGGAATAACTGAGAAGGATCTTTTACTTCTGATAAACCTGTAGAGAGCATTTCGAAAAGTCCTATCTCATTTGTGGAACCAAATCTATTCTTTGTAGCACGTAGGATCTTAAACTGATTTTGTGTTTCTCCTTCAAAGTAAAGCACGGTATCTACCATGTGCTCAATTATTTTTGGACCTGCAACCATGCCACCTTTTGTTACATGTCCAATAAGGAAAATAGGAATATTTTTCTGTTTTGCAATGCGTGTAAAAAAGCCAGTACATTCTCGCAGTTGTGAAACACTTCCAGGTGCACTTTCTATTGTACTTAGATACATTGATTGTATTGAATCTATAATCACAACATCGGGTTCTGTATTAAATATTGTTTGAGCAATCTCCTCAAAATCAGTCGCACAATAAAGAAATAATTTATCGGAATTACATTCAAGTCGCTGACTTCGAAGTTTAATCTGTTCCTCACTCTCTTCACCCGAAATGTATAGTACATTTTTATCGGCATCGGCAAGTTGATCGGAAACCTGCAAAAGTAGTGTTGATTTTCCAATACCGGGTTCTCCACCAATCAGCACAACCATTCCAGGAACAATCCCACCGCCAAGTGTACCGTCAAATTCATTTATACCTGTTTT
>JABIME010000021.1 GCA_018654125.1 Candidatus Cloacimonadota bacterium | reverse complement strand
TTTTTTATTTTCATAGTATTATAATGTTTCACCTAATTTCTCATATTTTACTAAGAGTTCAACTTTATCACTTTCACCACTTTCACCAGTGAAATCTCCCTCATGAATAACTGCGACTTTTTCTAGATTGAAGAAGAATTTCCCTAACCATTTTTCTAAATAGTCAGAAACATCTCTAAAGGTTTTGGATGGTGCTCCCGAAGTTACAATAGAGATGAATTTCTTCTTATCCAAATCCCTGATCTCGAAATCTTTAAGAATAAAAGTGTACCATCTATCAAACATTGTTTTCATCTTACCCGTGATGTGTCCCATGAAAACAGGTGAACTAAAAATGATCAGATCTGCTTCACGAATTTCAGGAAGTAAAATATTTCTGAAGTCATCATCATGAACGCAATCTTTTTCAGTATGAATTTTGTTTGCATCTTTGCAGGCAATGCAATCATTCATTTTAAGATCGTAAAGATGGATCGTTTTACTTGAATGATCATTCTTCTTTGCACCTTTCATAATTGCTTTGGCAATATTGTGAGTATTCCCAACTTTATTTGGACTGCCATTTATTGCTAAGATTTTCATAACTTTCCTATCTTTTTTTACACAAACAAAAATCTATGATTTTCATAAGTCCACCAAATTATATTCATCAAAGAATCAAATTCTGCTTTTTGCTCTATTTCATGATCAGAAATACAGCTCAATAACTTACCTGAATTATCAAAATTAACCACATAAATTTTATCATTTACGCGAACTTTAAATTCTGTGTTATCCCCTTCAGAGATCAACAGGAATCCATCATTACCGTTAACTTTCATATCTTCATTATTCCAAAAGAGAGTGAACTTATCTTTGTAAGGAGCACCATCATAAGGGCAGAATGTTTCACAGTTACCACACTCATTGCAAAGTCCATCTAAGTGCAAGATCTGATTTTCGTTTTCAAACCCGGGAACCTTAACGGAAATGTTAGCTCTGTTTGGGCAAACTTCCACACATTTATTACATATGAAATTACACTCCAAGCAACGCTTGGTTTCTGCAGCAACTTCATCATCAGTTTTCAGGACTTCTACAGTGGGATTTATCACGCCTTTTTTAGCTCGGATCTCTTTGATACGAGTTGCATAATCGAATTCATAATCTTCCGGATTTACACGTTCTAAGTTAATCCCTTCTTTTGCCAAGATTCCGTTAGTTACAGCTTGCCCGTCAGCAATTGATTCTACAACTGTAGATGGACCACGATATGCATCACCAGCGATGAATACATTTTCAATATTGGTCTCTTTAAACTCATCAATTTTTATATTACCTCTATCATCAACTTCAATTCCATTAGCTTTTAGAATATCGTAATCTACAAGTTCACCAATAGCAGAAAGTACTGAACTGATCTGCATTTCAACAAATTTACCTTCTATTCGAACGGGACGTTTTCTACCACTGGAATCTGCTTCACCAAGCTTCATAACCTGACACTTAAGAATACCATCTTTATAGGAAACAGGATTGATAAGTTCTTTAAAAATTACACCATCTTTTATTGCATGATCAAGCTCTTCTCGATCTGCTGGCATCTGTTTAATTGTGCGACGATAGATGATGTAAACATTTTCTACTCCAGCTGTTTTCTTAGCAGCTCTGGCACTGTCCATAGCAGAATTTCCTCCACCAACAACAGCTACATTTCTGCCTAGATCTACAGTATTTGGATTCTTCACCCAATCTTGCAAGAACTTGATTGCACCATAAACTTTAGATGTATCACCTTCCAATGGAAGGGTGCGGGATTTCCAAGCCCCAATTGCAAGATTGATATATTTGTATCCTTTTGATTTTAGATCTGCTATATCAATATTTTCATCGGCATTTAATTCGAATTTAACACCCATTCTTTTAATAAGTTCGATATCATTTTCTATAGCCCAATCCGGAATTCTGAACCCTGGAATTGTATGAGTAACTGTTCCACCTGCTTTATCTGTTTTATCAAATATCGTTACATCAAAGCCCTGACGTGCAAGGAAATAAGCAGAAGATAATCCAGCAGGACCAGCACCAATAACAGCAACCTTAATACCAACCGGAGTTACATCTAACTTCATTTTTTCCATATAATTAATAAAACCTTTTTCGGCTGCAACACGTTTCAGCTCACGTATCAGAACAGGTTCTTCATAATCGTTACGAACACATTTAAGCATACATTTATGATCACAAATATATCCAGTAATGTGGGGCAGAGGATTCTTGGAAATTATGAGTTCGAATGCTTCTAAATAACGCTTTTCACCAATAAGACGTGTGTATTCCGGAACATCCTGGTCAATTGGACAACCATCGATGCATGGTGCAACAAAGCAATCCAACATTCCAAGTTTTTTATCTACGTACATCGGATCTTGAGATTTTGTTTCCATGCGGAAAGTAGTTCCTTCCATAGAATCAAGTGCCAATGCATCCAGTTTAATTAAATCTATTTTGGCAGGAGCAGGCTTCACCATGCTCTCATCCAGTAAATTTGCCATCTGTGTGAATTTTGTGTAGCCACCAGGTTTAAGCACATCAGTAGCAATTGTAATTGGACGAATTCCAATATCATAAAGCTGTTTTGCATTAAAGAAATTTGCTCCACCGGCATAGGAAATACTAAGTTCTCCATTATATTGGTGGGAAAGCTTTTTAGCTAAATTAATTGTAAGTGGGAAGAGCGCGCGTCCGCTCATATACATTTCATCAGTTGGAAGCATACCTTTATCATTAAGTACTGCAAGTGTGTTAGAAAG
>JABIME010000225.1 GCA_018654125.1 Candidatus Cloacimonadota bacterium | reverse complement strand
TTTTAGAAGATCACGTTCTTCTCCAATCACGATTAGCGATCCACCTGTTGATAGATCTTCATAAGCTAGTTTTCTATTAAATTCATTTGGAGCAATGCAATTTCCAGAAGGTCCGCCAACTTGAACAGCCTGAACATTCTTTGCACCAACTAATTCTAAAATATCATTAACGGTAAATCCCCATTCAACTTCATAAACACCAGGTTTTGCACAATCACCAGAAACGCTGATAAGTTTTGAACCGGTTGATTCTAAAGTACCAAGAGATCTATACCATTTTGCACCTTTATGCATAATTTTTGCAACTGCACATAAAGTTTCTACATTATTAACAGATGTAGGCTGCTGAAGATATCCTTTTACTACTGGGAATGGAGGTCTGTCTCTTGGTTCTCCACGTTTCCCTTCTGCTGATTCTAACAATGCAGATTCTTCACCACAAATATAAGCTCCACCACCAAATTGAATTCGGATATCAAAGTTGAAGCCTTTTTCACCAGCTACATCTTTTCCTAATAATCCTTCTTCTCTTAATTTTGTTAGAACTCCTTCAAGGTACTCTTCCATATATTTATATTCATAACGAAGATATAAAATTCCTTCATCAGAACCAATTGCATAACCTGCGATCGTCATTCCTGCAAATAGAAGTTGCGGACGATCAGTAAGAATTACACGATCTTTAAATGTTCCAGGTTCACCTTCATCTGCATTACAAAAAACATAATGCTTTTCACCTTCTGCATTTCTACAAAACCGCCATTTCATCGCAGTTGGGAAACCTGCACCACCACGTCCTCGAAGATTCGATTGCTTAATTTCTTCAATAACATCTTCAGGACTCATAGTAACAGCTTTTTTAATAGCTTCACCAAGATTTGAATCTTTGGTTAGAATTGGACCCTGTTTTAAGATATTAGACATAACGTCCGTTCCAACGAGATCTTCTACTTCAAGATCATTTTTCATTCCTTTAACAATTTTTGCTACTTTCTCTTTTGTTAATTTAGTGAAAACTCGCTGGTTAATAATGGCTGATGGTTCCTGATCGTTCATTCCAATACAAGATGTACTAAACAAACCAATTTTCCCATCTTCAGAAACTGAATCAAATTCACATCCAATTTCTTCTACAAATGCCTTTGCTATTTCATCTCTACCCATCATTTCGGCAACTGCACTATCATTTAAATATACTGCATATTTACCTGTTGGAGTTTGAGATAAAAAATGATAAAAAGATAGAGTTTGTTCAACATCTACTTTAGAGTATCCAATAGCTTCTGCAATTGTCTTTACAGCCATATCAGAAACGCAACCACACTGTGTTTGAACTTCGATGAGAATGTCCATTAACCTTACTGGATCATTATTATAACTATCTAAAATTTTATCAAGGCTCTTACAATCGCATGTGCAATTATCACTGTTGGAAAATCCTGACTTCCCGGATTGTGTATTATCCACAATCAACCTCCTTTTCTATATTTTTTTTAATGCTAAATTTAGAGTGGTAAAAATCTAATTGAGAATAGGTTGTCAAATAGATTTTTCTTGTCCATTGTTATTGATAATCATTCTCATATTTGTATTTATGTATCTCTTTTGTTTACCTTGTATTATGAAATATTTAGAAGCAATTAATATCAATGAATTTAATTTTATATTTTAATCAGAATTAATCCTTGACGCTAATAATATATTCAAAAGATATTCTTCCAATATTTATTTATGGATGGCAGAATGTATCAAATAAAAATAAATGGAATAGTTCAAGGGGTGGGGTTTCGCCCGTTCATTTATAAGCTGGCAATTGAACAGAAACTAACAGGTTACGTTTTAAATTCAACCAGTGGAGTTTTAATTGAAGCTGAGGGCACAAGTGCGTCACTTGATACATTTATATATAGAATAAAGAATGAGCTCCCACCTGCTGCTAAAATTAACAGTTTTCAATTTAAGGAACTTCCAAATACAAAATATAAAACTTTTTCAATTAGATCAAGTTCAAGCTCTGAAGGCTCGACACTGATCTCCCCTGACCTAGCTGTTTGTAAAGAATGTTTAGATGAATTTAATGATCCAAAAGATCCCAGATATAAATATGCATTTATTAATTGCACAAATTGCGGACCCAGATATTCAATTATAAAAGAAACTCCTTATGACCGCCCCGTAACATCTATGAAAGATTTTAAGTTATGTAATTTTTGTTTGGAAGAATATAAAGATCCTCTTAATAGAAGATTCCATGCACAGCCTGTTGCTTGCCCAGAATGCGGACCTCAACTTCAATTCTTAAATGAGGATCTTTCCCCCATTTCTGGTGATCCAATACAGAATACAGTTGCTGCATTAAAAGATGGAAAGATCGTTGGAATAAAGGGGATCGGAGGATTCCATATAGCTTGTGATGCCGCAAATCATAACACTGTTGAGTTGCTTAGACAAAGAAAGAATCGACCTCACAAGCCATTTGCTGTAATGTGCAATGAAGAGAACGCTAATAAAGTAGTACAAATTAATGCTAAACAGCTTAGATTACTTAAATCACCCGCTGCTCCAATTGTTATATTACCTAAAAAAAATAATACCATGCTTGCTGAGAATGTAGCTCCACAAAATCCAAATATTGGTATTTTTCTACCATATGCTCCGCACCACTATCAATTTGTAACAGAAGAGCTTCCAATTGTAATTATGACCTCAGGTAACAATAGCAACGAACCAATCGCTAAAACAGAAAATAAATTGCAAAATCTATGTGATTGTTTTCTTACCCATAACAGACCAATTTTTAATAGATCTGACGATTCAATAATTTTACCTGCAAAAGCAAACAATATTCTTATTCGTCGTTCACGCGGATTTGTTCCATCCCCAATAAAACTACCTTTTAAAACTGTTCCAACTCTTGGCTGCGGCGCTGAGTTAAAATTAACGTTTTCATTATCTAATAGTGATGATCTATTTTTATCACCTTATATTGGTAATTCCGGCAGTAAAGAGACGATGGATTTTTATAATGAAACTTACAATAAATTTTTGAAGTGGTTCAAGTTCAAACCGCAACTTATCGCGTGTGATCTTCAACCAGATTTTGCCACAACCAGATTTGCTGAGCAGGCAAAACTTCAGCTAATTAAAGTACAACATCATCATGCTCATATTTCTGCAATAATGGCAGAACATAAATTGGATGAAAAAGTAATTGGCATCTCTTATGATGGAACAGGATACGGAACAGATGGTGCAATTTGGGGTGGAGAGATTTTTATTGCAGACCATACAAATTTCGAACGTTCATTTCATCTAAACTATTTGCCTCTACCAGGTGGTGATGCAGCAATAAAGCACCCTGTTCGTATTGCTTATGCATATTCAATAGTAGCTGGAGCAAATACAGAATTATTAAAAGGAATTTCAGAATTGGAGCGAAATGTGATCCAAAAACAATTGCAAAATAACTTCAATGTGTTCCAAACTTCAAGCATTGGCAGGCTTTTTGATTGTGTTGCGGCAATGTTAGGGCTTTTCCCATCAATAACATTTGAAGCACAGAGTGCAATGGCTTTAGAGTTCTTATGTGGAAATGAAACTGTGGTGAATTCCAAACCTTATACATATGAGATACTAAAAGATACAATTAATATAAATCCACTTATTATTGAAATATCAGAGGATATTAAAAATGGCGAGAAATTAAATATTGTTGCAAAGCGATTCCACAAGACAATAATTGATTTTACACTGGCTTCTATTCAAAGGATTTCATCACAGCATAGAATAAATAAAGTTGTTCTTTCTGGTGGTGTAATGCAGAATAGAATATTACTAGATGGACTCATAGAAACACTTATCAAAAATAACTTTACAGTTTATTCACCAAAAAATTTATCACCAAATGACAGTTCGATATCAGTTGGTCAGGTAATGATAGCGAACAGAAATTTAAATCTATAGATTGATAATATATTGATTTAATGTACACTATTGAATCAGAGATAAGGAGAAAATATGTGTTTAGCAATTCCTGCAAAAATCGTTGAGAAAGATGGCGAGAAAGGTATTGTAAACCTGGGTGGAGTGAATAAAGAGATTATGTTCACTTTTACTCCAGAAGCAGAAATTGGAGACTGGGTACTTATGCATACCGGATTTGCACTAAATATAATTTCGGAAGAAGATGCAAATGAAACATTAAAATTATTTGAGGAAATGGCACTACTGGAAGATGATTGATCTAACAAAATTCAGGGATCCTAAATTAATAAAGAAAATTGTAAGTGATCTACAAAAGTGGGAAAAACCTACAAAAATAATGGAAGTATGCGGTTCTCATACAATGGCAATTGGTCATTGGGGAATAAGAAAATTACTTCCTGACAACATTTCACTTATATCTGGTCCAGGCTGCCCGGTTTGTGTTACACCATCTTCACTGATCGATGAGTTAGTGAAACTGGAAAATGTAACGATTGCTACATTTGGTGATGTTATACGAGTTCCGGGAAAAGATGAAACACTTGAACATGCTCGAGCCAGAGGGTTAGATGTAAAGATAGTTTACTCACCGTTAGAAGCTTTAGAATTATCAAAAGAAAAAGAGACTATTTTTGTAGGTATTGGGTTTGAAACCACAGTCCCAGGAATTGCTCAGACTATATTGATGGCAAAAAAGCAGCAATTGAATAATTTTTCTGTTTTCCCTGCTTTCAAACTTGTTCCACCAGCTCTAGAAGCTCTTCTCTCTGCGGATGACATCAAACTAGATGGATTTCTACTACCTGGTCATGTGAGTGTGATAATTGGTTCTGAATCTTACATGCTTCTACCAGAAAAATATGGAATTGGTGGAGTTGTTTCAGGATTTGAACCGCTAGATATTTTATCAGCAATAAAGATAATAACCGAGCAAGTTAAAAGTTGCAAACCTGCAATTGTAAATGAGTATAATAGGGTTGTGAATATTGTTGGAAATAAAAATGCACAAAAGGTTATAGATGCAGTTTTAGAAGTTGAAGATGCTCTTTGGCGTGGAATTGGTTGGATCCCGAACTCCGGGCTAGGAATTCGTGAGGAATTCAAGGAATTCGATGCTTCCAAAAAATATAATATTAAATTAAAAGAAGAAGAAGGAAATACAGGTTGCAAATGTGCCGATGTTCTTAAGGGGATAATTATTCCACCAGAGTGTCCATTATTTGAAAAAACCTGCAATCCTGCTCACCCTATCGGACCTTGTATGGTTTCATCTGAAGGAAGTTGCGCAGCTTATTATAGATATGAAAGATAGAATTGCTTACGAATCTACACCGATTAAAGGAAATATAATATGAAAGATGATATAATCACTCTCGGTCATGGAAGTGGCGGAGGATTAACCAGAAGGTTAATTAATGATGTTTTTAATAAGAATTTTAAACTCCCAACTTTGGATGATGCAGTTGAGATAGAAAATAGAACAGTAGTTACAACAGATGCCCATGTTATAAAGCCAATTTTCTTCCCAGGTGGAGATATAGGTAAACTTTCTGTTACTGGAACTGTGAACGATGTTTCAATGAAAGGTGCTGTTCCAAAATACCTCTTGATCACATACATCATTGAAGAAGGATTCAAGATTGATGATTTAAAGAAGATCACAGAGTCTGTTCAGCATGCTGCGGAAGAGGCAAACGTGAAAATAATTGCCGGAGATACAAAAGTGGTAGAGCGCGGTAAAGCTGACGGCATGTACATAACAACAACCGGTGTTGGGTTCCTACCTGAAGGTGTTAACCTTACTTCTAATAATATTAAAAATGGTGATAAAATAATTGTTAATGGCACAATTGGAGATCATACTGTAGCAATTATTAATGCTCGTGAAAAACTTGATCTAGATCCTGCCCCTGAGAGTGATTGTGCTTCCTTAAACGACCTGACTCAATTAATGCTAAAAAGCGGCAATGTGAAATTCTTAAGGGATGCAACTCGTGGTGGAGTAGCTACAATTTTAAATGAAGTTGCCGAAGATACAAACTTGGGAATAATCATTAATGAAGAGGATATTCCAATTACAGATGCTGTGAATGCAATTTGCGGACTTCTAGGACTTGATGCACTTTATATGGCGAATGAAGGGAAACTTGTCTCTTTTGTATCAGGTGAAACTTCCAACCTGTTAAGTGAAATGAAGAAACATAAATATGGAAAAGAAAGTAAAATTATTGGAGAAGTTACTGCAGAAGTTAAAGGTGTATATTTAAGAACTTCTATAGGTGGATTACGTCCTTTATTAATGTTGGAATCCGATCCGCTTCCGAGGATTTGTTAATGCATGAAGGTGCTATAGTTCACTCATTATTAGAAATTGCAAAAGATATCAGAATCAAAGAACATCTCAAAGAAATAAATGAAGTTAAAATAGTTGTTGGGAAATTCCATCAGATTATTGAGGAAGTAATGATTACTAACTTCCAATATATGAAAGAAGAATATGAAGGATTTGAAAATGCTTCACTTTTTATGACTGAAAAAAATGT